>NZ_JAWOBM010000043.1:0-143519 GCF_046498025.1 Halorubrum sp. | reverse complement strand
TCGACCTCGATGACGGCCTCCGAGAACTGGTAGAACGTCGGGAACAGCCCCGCCTGCAGCAGCGAGACGTCGATCGCGTCCGCCGAGGAGTAGGTGACGTCGCCGTTGGAGTCGATCGTCCGCGTGATCGCCGGGACGACCTCGATCTCCGTCTCCGCGAGCGTCTTGGCGACCTCGACCGAGTTCATGTCCAACTGATTCTGTGCGTCCGCGATCCCCTGCCCCATGCTGGCCACCATCTCGGGGAACGGTACGTCGAGTAGCTCTTGCCCTACGGACATTCTTAAGAGATAATCATAATAGATATTAAACTAGTATGTAATAAATTAGAACAGTTGTTGTCGGTTTTTGTGGGAATAACCGGTTCGCTTCCGACGAACGCCGGATGCTCGTTTTGGGCGCGTAGGAGGCTATGTAGCTCTCTAACGAGGCCTTACTCTAGTTCGATTACCCGAACAAGTTGAAAAACCGACAGTCGGTGTTACCTCACTTCGAGAGAGGGACGACCACCGTTCGCCGTCGCTCACGGTTGCTGCGGTGCAGTCCGCCCTCCCCGAATTGAACTCGTCGAGACAGTCCGGGCGTGCGGCTCGCTCCGCTCGCCGTTCCGGGCTGTGACTCGTCTGCTCACTTCGGGTCGCTCGTCCCTCTCGGTCAGCAACCGCTCGCCGTCGCTCACGGTTGCTGCGGTACAGTCCGCCCTCCCCGAATTGAACGGGGGACAAGTCGATCTACAGTCGACTGCTCTACCAGGCTGAGCTAAGGGCGGTCACTGAAACATAGCCGCTGGATCCAACTTAAGGGTTCCCTTTCAGCGGAGGTGTGATCCGCCGTACCGCGGGCCGCTCCGGGGATGCGCCCGTCTCGCTTCCCCCTCGCCCGCCGCGCGGTTTTTAAGTCGCTCGCGGCGGGAGCGGGCGTATGGCCGACGGCGACGACAGACAGGCGACGTTCGGGTCCGACGGGAGCCTCGAGACCGACACGACGCCGGACGCGACCGGCGAGAACGACTTCGGCGAGCCGAAGGAGCAGAACGAGACCGACGGCGGCTACAGCCGCTACGCCGTCTCCAGTCTCCTCCAGAAGGCGGTGCGCCGCTCCGACGAGGAGGTCGCGGCGTGGGCCGCCTGGGAGCTGGCCCGCTCCGGCTACGCGTGGAACCTCTGGGACCGCCTGAACCTCTACGTCGTCGAGGACCTCCGCGCCGGCAGCGACGTCGCGCTGACGATCGAGCGCTACGAGGAGCTCGCCACCGAGCGCTGGGAGCCGGCGGAGTGGAAGGGCCGCCTCTGTGCGATCCACGCCGCGCTGGCGGCCGCCCGCGCGCGGTCGACCCGCGAGGGCCCCAACGCCGACGAGTACTTCCGGACCGTCGCGGACCTCCGCGCCGAGGCCCGCGAGCGCGGCGAGGAGCCCGCCCACGACTTCCCCGTCGGCGACCTCGAACCGGGCGGCGAGTTCGACGCGATCTTCGACGGCCACACCGGCGAGGGGTCGAAGCTGGGGCGCGGCACGCGCTTCTTCAAGACCCGCGGCGCGCGCGTCGGCCCTGAGGGCGAGGGCGAGCACAGCGCCCGCTGGCAGCGCCTCGCGATGCTCTTAGACGACGAGCGCGACTACTCCGCCGCCGAGCTCGACCGCGCCGTCGAACCCGTCGACCCCGACGATCCGTGGCACGAGCCCGAGACGATCCGCGACGCGGACGACGACAGGGACCGAAACAATCGGGACGACCTCGACGGCAACCGGGACGACCCCGACGACTCGGACGGATCGCTCGCGGATTTCTCGGCGTAGCCGGTGACCGCGTTCGACGACCGCGCCCCGTCGCAAACCGTGACGAACACGTCGTTACCACACCTCCGTCACCGGTTCCACCAACGCTTATGATGCGCCGCATAAAATGACAACTATGACAAACGTAGCGATCGTCGGCGGCGGACCGGCCGGACTCAGCGCGGGACTGTTCGCGGGGAAAAACGGGCTCGACACGGTCTTGTTCGACACCGACAAGACATGGATGCACAAGGCGCACCTGTTCAACTACCCCGGCATCGGTTCGGTCGGCGGCAGCGAGTTCCTCGCCACGGCGCGCCAGCAGGCCGACGACTTCGGGGTCGACCGGAAGCAGGGCGAGGCGGTCACCGACGTCGCCGAGTCGGACGCGGGGTTCACGGTGACGACAGAGTCGGACGAGTACGAGGCGGACTACCTCGTGCTCGCGACCGGCGCGAGCCGCGACCTCGCCGAGTCGCTCGGCTGCGCGTTCGACGACGACGACACGGTCGACGTCGACGTCTCGATGGAGACGAGCGTCGACGACGCCTACGCGACGGGCGGGATGGTCCGCGCGGAGGAGTGGCAGGCGGTCATCTCGGCGGGCGACGGCGCCGCCGCGGCCCTCAATATCCTCTCGAAGGAGAAGGGCGAACACTACCACGACTTCGACGTCCCCGACACCGCGACCGCGGTGTTCGGCGGCATGATCGACGACGACGAGTAGGGCGCGTCGCTCCCGTCGCTCTCTCCGCCCGTTCCGTTTCCCACCCTTCCTCTGTTCCGCTTTGCTCCGGTTCCGCTTTTTCAGTCGTCGGCCGCGGCGTCGACGACGCCTGCGTCGGTCGGGTTCGCCCCGCCGTACCGCTCGACGAGCTCGTCGAGCCGACCCGGATCGTCGGCGCCGGGGAGCCGCTCGGTCGCGGTCTCGCAGGCGGCGTCGACGCCGAGCCGCTCGCAGACGCGGTCGCTCGTCACTTCGGCCATCTCCCGGTAGGTCGTCAGCTTCCCGCCGACGACGGTGTGGAGGTTCGAGACGCCCTCGTCGGCGTGGTCGATCACGGTGAACCCGCGCGAGATTCCCCGTCGGTTCGAGCCGGACTCGTCGGGCGCGTACAGCGGGCGGACGCCCCACCACGTCCGGACCGTCGGCGCGTCGGCGACGGCGGGGAGCATCGCCGCGCACTCCTCGACCGAACGCTCCACCTCCCAGTCGGCCCGCTCGTACTCGTCGGGGTCGTCGACCGGAACGCTCGTCGTGCCCAGCACGGCCTCCCCCTCGTGGGGGACGATGATGTCGCCGTCGTCGGGGTCGCGACACCGGTTCAACACCGGGTCGAGTCCGTCGTACTCGACGGAGATCATCACGCCGCGGCTCGGCGCCATTCCCACCTCGACGCCGGCCAGTTCGGCGATCCGGTCGGCCCACGCGCCCGTGGCGTTGACGACGTGGTCCGGTCGGAGCGCGGCGTCGACGGCGCCGCCGACGCGCACGGTCGAAACCGCGCCGTCGGCCGTGTCGACGGCTTCGACGGGAGCGTCGGTGTGGACGGTGGCGCCGTGGCGCTCGGCGTCGGCCGCGTTCGCGGCGACCAGTCTGGACGGGTAGATCACGCCGTCGGGCACGCGGAACGCCTCCGCGACTTCGTCAGAGAGTCCTGGAACGACCGCCTGCGCCTCGTCCGCGTCGAGCCGCTCGGTCTCGATGCCGATCTCCTCGCAGGCGGCGACCTTCTCCGCGAAGTAGTCCGGGTCGTCGCCCGAGAGGCGGACGAACAGCCCGCCCGTCTCGCTGACGCACGCCCCGGCGATCTCGCGGAGCGTCCGGTTCTCGCGGAGGCACTCCTCCGCGCCGGGCGCGTCGGCCTCGGCGTAGCGGGCGCCGCTGTGGAGCAGACCGTGCGAGCGCCCGGACGTCCCGCCCGCGAGGTTCCCGCGGTCGACCAGTGTCACGTCGACCCCGCGAAGCGCGAGGTCGCGGGCGACGCCGGCCCCCGTCGCGCCGCCGCCGATCACGAGGACGGCCGGGTCGTCACTCACGCGCGAACACCTCGATCGATCCCCCGGTACACGCGTCTCCGAAGCCGATCGGCCTGTCTCGATTGTCCATGTAATTCGTTACGACTAAGCACACTTGAGGCTGCCGTCGGCGGTGGTCGGGGAACCGGCGCGAGCGACCGCCTCAGCCGCGCTATCGCTCAATCGACGGACGGTGAACGAGCCGAAAGACGACGGCGGCTCTCACCGCGATCCGCTGGGCGACACCGGGCACGTGTCGACGCCGAGCAGCGAGTAGAGCGGACAGGTGCCGGTCGTGGCGGTCGCGAGCAGGATCAGCGCCACGACGCCGAGGACGGGCGCGGCAAGCGCCGGCAGCGAGACCGCCCCCGCGAGCGTCGCGAGCGACCCGATCCCGAGCACCGCACCGAGGACCGTTCTGACGCGCTTGTCCGTGAGGCCGACGTTCTGGTTCATACTTTACAATACTACACACAACCACAAATACGTTCGCACTCGAACCGGGTGATCAGCGGCTCTCGTCGAAGGCGGATAGATCGGTCTGACGACCGCTGCGGCCCCGTCGGCGTCTCGGTTCGGCGGCCCCGTCGGCGTCTCGGTTCGGCGGCCGCCCCGTCGGCGTCTCGGCTCGGTGCTTCCCTCCCGTGCTCTTCCGCGGTCGCCCGCGCGGCGTCGATGCCGCCCGAGAGCGAGGCGCGACGGGCGATCGCTTCGTCGGCCAACCGCGCGGCGGCCTCGGGATAGGCGGCGTAGTACCGCCGCTCGAACGCGTCGCGGGCCGCCTCGAACTCGACGACGGGGTAGGGATACTCCTCGCCGACCTCGATACCGCACTCCGCCTGGACCGCCAGCGGAGCGTGTTCCGGACGGTCGAGGTGTTCGGTCGGGAAGGGTACCAACTCTGGTACCCACCGCTTGATGAACGTCCCCTCGGTGTCCTGGTCGCGGACCTGCTTGCGCGGGTTGTAGAGGCGCAGCCCCGGGCGTCCGGCGAGTCCGCACTGCGACTGCCACTGTGTGTAGTTGATCGCGGCGTCGGCGTCGATCAGATGCGTATAAAAGTGGTCCGCGCCGATCCGCCACGGCTGTTGGAGGACGTGGAAGTAGACGCTCGCGCACAGCGCCCGCATCCGGAAGTTGAGCCAGCCGGTCTCCCGCAGGCAGCGCATGCTCGCGTCGACCATCGGGAAGCCCGTCTCGCCCGCTTTCCACGCCGCGACGAGGTCCGGGTCGTGTCTGTCGCGATCGAACCCAGCGTACACGGGATTCACGGCCACGTCGAGCCACCTCGGCCAGTCGACGAGCTTCTGTCGGTAGTGGCGGCTCCAGAACAGGCGGGAGACGAACATCGACGTCCCCCGGCCGTCCGGTGACTGGGAGACCCGGAAGGCCGGCGGCGGGACGGACCGCCGCTCGGGCGACGCGCGGTTCCGCGGCGGAAACGTTGAATAGGGAGCCCTCGCGGCATCGAAACGGATGTCAGACTCAGACGAGACCGACGTGCTCCGCGAACTCGCGTCCCTCCCGACCGTCACGAGCCCGCGCGTGTCCCCGGACGGCGAGACGATCGCTCTCTACTACGACGTCACCGGCCGAAACGAGCTTCACCTGTTCGACCCCGACACGGAGAGGTTGACCCAGCTGAGCGACGGCGAGGTGCCGAGGTCCGTCCGCGCCGGGTTCGAGTGGGACCCGAGCGGCGACCGCCTCTTTTACCACCGCGACGAGAGCGGCGACGAGCAACACGACGTGTGGGCCATGACCCTCGACGGCGAAAGCGAACCGATCGTCGAGATGGAGGGCCAGATCCGCCTCCAGGACGTGAGCGAGGACGGCGAGACGCTCCTCTTCGGGTCCAACCGCGACGGGCAGATGAACCTCTACCGCCACGACCTCCCGAGCGGCGAGACGACGAAACTCACCGACTACGAGCGCGCGACGGGCGCCGGCGAACTGTCGCCCGTCGGGGAGCGAATCGCGTACGCGACCAACGAGACGGAGGCCTACGAGAACAGCGACGTGTACGTCGCCGACGCGGACGGCTCGAACCCCCGGAACTTGGCGATCGGCGAGACCGGAGCCGAGGCGCGACCGATCGACTGGGCCCCCGACGGCGACCGGCTGCTCGTCAGCGACAACACGACCGACCTGAGCCGGAGCGGAATCGTCGACCTCTCGGCCGGCGTGGACGACGCCTCGGTGACGTGGTTCGGGGGCGACGAACACACCGAGTCGCCGAGCGGGTTCCTCCCGGGCGGCGACCGCCTCGTCGCGAACCGGGTCGAGGGGACCGCCGTCGTCCCGGTGATCTACGACGCCGAGGCCGGCGAGTCGCGCGCGCTCTCGTTCCCGGACGGGGTCGCCCGACCGATCGTCGACGACACGCTCGCCGACGGGCGGCTCCTGACGTACCTCACGACGTCGAGCCGCCGGCCGGAACTGGTCGCGTACGACCTCGACGCGGACGAGTTCGAGCGCGTCTTCGAGGCGGAGTACGGCCCGTTCGACCCCGGCGACTTCGTCGAGCCGGAAGTCGTCGCGTTCGACTCCGACGGCGTCCCGGAGACCCCCGCGCGGGCGGTCGACCGCGATTCCTACGGGGAGTTCGAGATCGAGGGACTGTTGTTCGACGCCGGCCGTCGTCCCTCCCCGCTCGTCGTGAACCCTCACGGGGGACCGCGCGCGCTCGACCTCCAGCGGTTCAGCTACCGGGTCCAGTTCCTGCTCTCGCGCGGCTACTCGGTGCTCCAGGTGAACTACCGCGGCTCGGCCGGTCGCGGGCGCGAGTTCGTCGAGGAGCTGTACGGCGACTGGGGCGGCGCCGAGCAGGGCGACGTGGCGACCGGCGCCGAGCACGTCCTCGACAGGTACGACTGGCTCGACGAGGACCGAGTCGCCGTGTACGGCGGCTCCTACGGCGGCTACTCCGCGAACTGGCAACTGGTCCAGTACCCCGACCTGTACGCCGCGGGGGTCACGTGGGTCGGCGTGAGCGACCTATTCGACATGTACGAGAACACCATGCCGCACTTCCGGACCGAGCTCATGGTGAAGAACCTCGGCGAGCCGGACGCGAACGAGGACGTCTACCGCGAGCGCAGCCCCGTGAACCACGTCGAGAACCTCGACGCGCCCCTCCTGATCGTCCACGGCGTCAACGACCCGCGGGTCCCCGTCTCGCAGGCCAGAATCCTTCGGGACGCGCTCGACGACGCCGGCTTCGAGGAGGGCGTCGACTACGAGTACGAGGAGCTCGGCGAGGAAGGCCACGGCTCCGGCGACATCGACCAGAAGATCCGGTCGCTGGAGCTACTCGACGACTTCCTCGACCGTCGGATCGGCGCGGAGCGCACTGCGGTCGCCTCGATAGACGACTAACGGGACGGCGGCCGGCACTGCGGAGACCCTGCCGTCGAGAGGGAGCGTGCGCCGTCGTCCTCGATGGGCGACGTATTTAAAAACCGTCAACAGTCAGCGACCGCGACCGCCGCTTATTCGCCCGTCTCGATCGGCGCGCCGACGAGGTTCCCCCACTCGGTCCACGAGCCGTCGTAGTTGCGGACGTCGTCGTAGCCGAGCAGCTCGTGCAGGAGGAACCACTCGATCGACGAGCGCTCGCCGACGCGGCAGTACGTGATCGTCGACTCGTCGCCGCCGACGCCGGCCTCGCTGTACAGCTCGCGGAGCTCGTCCGCGCTCTTGAACGTGCCGTCCTCGTTCAGGGTCGTCCCGATCGGGACGTTGCTCGCGCCGGGGATGTGGCCGCCGCGCTGGGCGGTCTCGTTGAGCCCCTCGGGCGCGATGACCTCGCCGGAGAACTCCTCGGGCGAGCGGACGTCGACCATCGGGATCCCCTCCTCGATCGCCTTGTCGATGTCGTCCTTGTACGCGCGGACGCTCTCGAAGGGACCGCGGGCCTCGTACTCGCGCGGCGTGAAGTCGGGCTCCTCGGTCGAGAGCGGGTAGTCGTTGTCGACCCAGTACCCCTTCCCGCCGTCGATCACGCGGACGTCGTCGTGACCGTAGTACTTGTAGATCCAGTAGCCGAACAGGGCGAACCAGTTGGGGACGCGGCCGCCGCCGTACACGACGACGGTCGTGTCGGCGTCGATGCCGGCGGCGCCGTTTCGCTCCGCGAAGTCCGCCTTCGAGACGATGTCGCGCTCCGTCTCGTCGGTGAAGACCTCGTCCCACTCGAAGTTCAGCGCGCCGGGGATGTGGCCCTCCTCGTAGGGCGTGTACTCCGACTCGTCGGTGACGGTCGGATTGTTGATCTCGACGAGCCGGTGATCCGAGTCGTCGTCCTGGAACGCGTCCAGGTTCGATTCCACCCAATCCGCCGTGACGAGTACGTCTTCGGACATCACCTCGTGTTACGCGGCCAACGGTTTTGAAGGCCCGGTACTGGTGGTCATTGCCGTCGTCTCTGACGCCGCGGACGCCGCCAGCGTTGCGGACGCCGCCACCGCTGCGGACTTCGCCAGCACAGCGGACGCCGACAGCGCGGCGGACGCCGCGACCGGTTCGCGTCGTCTACGCCCGGCGCGACCGCTATCGGATCACCGTGACGGGAACGTCCGCCTTGTCGACGACGCTCTTCGCGACGCTGCCGACCACCTGCTCGCGCTCCTCGCTCAGTCCGCGGTGCCCGACGTAGATGGCCTTGACGTCCGCCTCGGCCGCGTAGTCGGCGATCGCGTCGGCCGGCCGGCCGGTGAGCAGCTGGGTCTCCACGTCGATAGATTCGTCGCCGACCGCCTCCCCGGCGACCGTCTCGGCGTTGGCGAGGACGCTCTTGCCGGCCTCGACCGCGGCCTCCTCGCCCGGGAGGACGATCGTCCCGTCGACGAGCTCCGAGTCCGGCGTCAACACGTGGGCGATCTCGAGTGTCTCGTAGAACGCGACCGCCTGTCGCGCCGCGTATCTGACGGCCTCGTCGCTCTCCGTCGATCCGTCTGTGGCTACGAGATAGCTCATACCCGATAGTCGCGGCGGCTCGCTTATAACTCCTGTCCGGCGTTCTCACGTCCTGCGGTTCCGCTCTCGTCCCCGGCGTCAGTCGCCCAGGGAGAGGCGGTCGCCGTCGGAGGCGTGGATCGCGTCGAGCACCGTCTGGACCCGCGTCGCCTCGCCGAAGGAGACGAGGTCACCCCCGTCGCCGTCCATCGCGTCCGCGAACTCGGTCAGCAGCGCCGCGGTGGTGTCGCCGCGCTCGTCGACGAGCGTCGTTTCGGTCTCGCGGCCGATATCGCGAACGAGCCGGTGCCACTCCGTCAGCGAGAGCGACCCGTCGTCGCCGACGACCGCGATCGCGTTCTCCTCCTCGCCCTCGTGGTCGCAGAGCAGGTCGATCGTCCCCCGCACCCCACCGGCACGGAACGTCCCGACGACGTCGTTCTCGTACGCCTCCGGCCCGGCGTAGCCGACGTCGGCGCTCACCGAGTCGACGGGACCGAACAGCTCCTGCACGCCGAACAGGAAGTGGGTCCCGACCTCTCGCAGCGGTCCGCCCTGCTCGCGCGACTCCAGCCACGCGACGTCCTGCCACTCGCGCGGCCACTGGGGGAACCGGAAGCGGAGTTTGACCCGGCGCGGGTCGCCGATCGCGCCCGCCGCGACCAGCTCCCGAAGCCGGACGAATCCGGGCGTGTACCGGAACGGGAGGTTCACCGCGGTCGCGAGGTCGCGCTCCGCGGCGAGGGCGGTCATCCGCCGGCCCGCCTCGGCGTCCGCCGCGACGGGCTTCTCGCAGATCACGTGGCGGCCGGCGTCGAGCGCGTCGGCGACCACCGCCTCGTGGGCGAGCGGGGGGACGCCGACGTACACCGCGTCGAGCCCCGCACGCGCCGCGAGCGTCGCGTGATCGGTCGTCGTCGCCGTCGACGCCGTGCCGTATTCGGCCGCGAGCGACGCCGCGCGGTCAGCGTCGAGGTCGCAGGCGGCGGCGAGCTCGTACCGGTCGTGGGCGTCGACTGCGGCGGCGAGCCGGTTCCCGATCACGCCGCAGCCGACGACGCCGATGTCGTACATGGATCCGGGGAACCGGCAGAGAGGCTTGTACCTTCGGAGACGGCGGCGCGCCGGAGCCGGGTCAGTCGAGGTCGACCGGTCGCGCGACCATCTCGCCCCAGGACTCGAAGCCGTGGCGGTCGTAGAAGGCTCGCGCGCGCTCGTTGGCGGGGTCGACGTCGAGCACGATCCGATCGAGCGGGAGCGACTGGTCGCCGGCGAGGTCGACGGCGGCGGCCAGCAGGTCGTCCGCGACCCCCGCGCCGCGGTGCGCCGGGGCGACGTACAGCTCGTTGATCACGGCCGCGTCCCAGATCATCGACAGCCGCTCGGGCAGCACGAAGACGTAGCCGACCACCCCACCGCCGTCGGCTCGGGGGCCGTCGCCCTCCCCGTCGCCGCCCTCCGCGACCGCGACCGTCACGCACCGCTCGTCGTCGGCGACGCACCGGTCGACCCACGCGAGCCACCGCTCGCGGTAGTCCTGGGTGAGCTTCCCCTCGTACGCGGCCGCCTTGTCGTCGCCGCCGGTGTTCGCGCCGAGCCCGCGCTCGAAGGCGAGCTTGCAGTCGTAGAGGCCGTCGGCGTCGCGGTCGCGGTCGTACGGACGGAGCGCGACCGTCATCGGTCGCCCTCCGAGCCCGGGGAGGTCGCGTCGCCGCTCGGGGCGTCGGGACCGTCGGTTTCGTCCTGTAACACGAACTCCGCGAGCGTCGGGACGAAGGTCCCGATGTCGGTGACCATCCCGACCGCCTGCGCCGAGCCGCGGTCGAGCAGCTGGGTGACGGTCGCCGGGTTGATGTCGACGCAGACGGTCTTCGTCGTCGACGGGAGGCAGTTCCCGACGGCGACCGAGTGCAGCAGCGTCGCGAGCATGACCACGACGTCCGCCTCGTGCGCCTGCTCGCGGATCGCGTTCTGGGCCTCCACGGCGTCGGTGATCGTGTCGGGCAGCGGTCCGTCGTCGCGGATCGACCCGGCGAGCACGACGTCGACGCCGCGTTCCACGCACTGGTACATCACGCCCTCCGTCACGATCCCCTCGTCGACGGCGGCCTCGATCCCGCCCGCTCGGATGATCTCCGAGATGGTCCAGACGTGGTGTTTATGCCCTTTCCGCGGGTGTTCGAGCGTCTCGACGTTCATCCCGAGCGACGTGCCGTACAGCGAGCGCTCCAGGTCGTGCGTCGCGAAGCCGTTCCCGGCCGAGAGCGCGTCGACGAACCCCGCGGCGACGAGGTCGGCGAGCGCGTCGCCCGCCCCCGAGTGGATCACCGCCGGTCCGGCGACGACCATCACGGACCCGCCCGAGCGCTTCACCTCGCGGAGCTCCGCGGCGACCTCGCGGATCGTGGACTCCGAGGGTCGCTCGGCGGAGACGCCGCCCTGCATGAACCCGAACGCGCCGCCGCCGCTCCGCGGGCGCTCCGGGGGTCGCACGCGGATGCCCGACTGGTCCGTCGCGATGAGGTCGCCCTCCTCGACCGCGTTGAGCACCTTCGCGTAGGCACGGGGGGTCCCGCGTCGACCGCCTTCGGGCTTGACGACGAGCGCGCAGTCCATCTCGATCCGGTCGACGGAGACCCACTCGCCGTCGTACAGCACCTCCGTGGGGTGATTCGTGGTGGAGTAGAAGTCCCGCGGCACGACCCTGTCCGCCGGCGCCGAGACGAGGGTCACCTCGCTCGCGTCCTCCAGCACCGCGCCGTTCTGGTGGAGTTCGTGGACGATCGCCTGCAGGGTCTCGGGGTCGTCGGCCGACACCGTCAGTCTGCAGTACGACTCTTCGTCTTCGTGTTTTCCCACGTCGAACTGCTCGACGTCGAAGGACCCGCCGAGGTCCATCACCGCGCCGAAACAGCGCTGCATCGTGCCGCTGTCGATGATGTGTCCCTCGAGTTCGACGGTGCGCGCGTGGCTCATACGCCACCGTTTCGTCCCGCGGAGAAACGCGTTTCCCCTCCCGCGGACGGAACGGCCGCGAGACGGCACCGGCGGCGACCGACCGTGACGTCCGCGTCAGATCAGCCCGAGCGCCGCCATGATCTGGTTCCCGAAGATCATCGCGATCAGTCCGACGAGCATGACGAGCCCGGAGGAGACGGTGATCGTGCGGACCGCGGCGTGCCGGTCGGAAAGCGGGAGCCGGCTGATAACCGCCTCGGCCACCATCCGGAGGATCCGACCGCCGTCGAGCGGGAACGCGGGCAGGCAGTTGAACAGCGCGAGCTGGATGTTGATCCAGCCGGTCCAGAAGAGCAGGTTCGCGAGCAGGAAGACCCCGCCGCCGAGCGCGCCGAGCGCGCCGTCGACCACGAAGAAGTTGGTCACCTCGCCGGTGAACCCCGCGAAGTTGAACGGGAGCCCGAAGAGGCTGCCGAGCGGCAGGATGAGCGAGACGAACACGAGACCGAGCGGCGACTCCGTCACTCCGCCGAGCGGGAGGTCGTCGCTCGCGCTCTCGCCGGCGTCGCCGCCGAGCAGTTCGAGGTACGCGCCGGCGGGGTACTCGGAGACGCCGAAGTCGTCGAGGGCGAGGCCGCTGGAACCGGGGAACACCGTGACGCCCACGAACCCGCCGTCGCGGTTCGGGTGCGGGGCCAGTTCGACGTCGTAGGTCTGTCGCTCGTCGGCGCCGTCGTACGCGATCACCTCGACGGTCGCGCCGGGCTCGCGGTCGGCGAGGACGGTCGAGAGCGCGTCCGCGTCGTGGATCCGCTCCCCGTCTATCGAGACGATCGTCAGGGGTTCACCGGGCGCCGCGCCCGCGTCGTCGAGCGGCCCGTCCTCCTGCACGTCGAGGGCGTACGCGCCGACGGGGATCTCCGCGGTGGTCGCGTTCGCGTCGCTCGCGTTCACGTCGCTCGCGTTCGCGTCGCTCGCGTTCGCGCCGCGCGTCACCGACACCGTAGCGCGCTCCGACTCGCCGACGGCGTCGTAGAACTCGCGCTCGGTCGCGACCCCCTCGCCGTTCACGGAGTCGACCCGCAACGGCTCGTCGGTGACCGTGACGTCGAGCGGGTTGCCGCCGGCCGACCCGACCGCCTGCAAGTCGCGGTCGACGTCGACGGTGCGCTCCCCGTCGCCATCGTCGGCGGTGACCGTCACCGTCTCGCCCGCGTCCGCGAGCGCGGCCTCGAACTCGGCGGCCGTCTCGACCGGGGTGCCGTCGACCTCGACGAGCCGGTCGCCCGCCGCGAGGCCGGCCGCGTCGGCCGACGACCCGGGAGTCACCTCGCCGACGGCGTAGCCCGGCGCCGGCGAGATCGCGCCGACGACGGGGCCGAAGAGCAGCGCGAACACGAGCACCGTGAGCAGCGTGTTGGCGGTGACGCCGGCCGCGAACATCCGGGCGCGGGCGCCGCGCGACGTCGCCTGCGTCGCCTCCTCGTTCGGCTCGACGAAGGCGCCGACCGGCAGTATCGTGAAGAAGACGAGCCCCATCGACTCGATGTCGATCCCCTCGACCCGACACAACAGCCCGTGTGCCCCCTCGTGGACGACCATCGCGATCGCGAGCCCGATCGCGATCTCGACCGCGACCGACAGCGGGAGGAAGTCGTTGACGCCGGGGATGATGAGGAAGTTCTGCGGCTGCTGAACCGTGGAGGGCTGCGCGGTGCCCAGCGCCGAGATCGCCGAAGAGAGGATCAGGAAGAAGGACCCGACCATCGCCACCAGGGCCCCGCCGAGCCCGAGGTTCGCGAGCGCACGCCAGACCCGTTTCGGGGCGGCGAGGCGGTTGAGGAAGACTCGCCCGCGGAGCGTCCGGAGAGTCAGTATCGGGCCGGAGACGCCGACCGACTCCGGGAGGACCCCGCGGTTCCGCAGCCACAGCGCGACCGCGGAGTACGCAAGGATACCGGTGAGAACCCACAGGAGCGTGTTCTCGGCGAACAGTTCCGTCAGCGCGTTCATGACCGATAGGTCCGTGTCCGTCGGGTGTAAGACGTTCGGTTACCGGAACCCTTCCGGATCGGGACCACAGCGACGGTCCGGGCGAGGATCGGCCGGGAACTCAACACCCAAGTACCCCGCGGCTCAACGGTCGAGCATGTTCGCGCTCATCGACTTCGTCGCCCGGATCCTCGGCGACGTCGGCCGCTTCGTCGACATCTTCCTGAACGACCTCATCCTCGGCGCCGGCGACCCGCTCTCGGCGCTGCTCGTCCTCGTCGGACAGGTGCTGATCGTCGCGTCCGTGGCCGCGCTCGGCTATCTCGCGGTCGGCGCGCTCCTCCAGGAGATCGGCGTGACGCTTCCGTCGCTGGGCGGTCGCGGTCGATCGGAGCAGTAGGTCGCCCCCGGCAACGGCCGGTCGTCGCCGAAGTCAGGCGTCGCCGAAGTCAGTCGTCGGTCGGGCTCGGCTGGGTCCGTGCGGCCGATCCGGGCCCGCTCGGACTCGATTCCCTGGTCTCGCCGTCCGCCGGCACCTCGAACTCGTCGAGCCGGGCGAGCAGCTCGTCCGATCGGTCGGCGAGCGCGTGCGCCCTGTCGGTCACCTCGGAGACGCTCGCGGTCTGTTCCTCCGCCGCCGCGGCGACGGTCTCGGCCTCGGTCGCGGTCTGTCCGCTCACCGCCGCGACGTCCTCGACCATGTCGACGACCTCCTGCGTCGTCCGAGCCTGGTCGTCGGTCGCCTCGCTGATCTCCCGGACCGTCTCGTCGACCGCCGTCACCTCCTCGACGACCTCCTCGAACTCCCGCAGCGTGGACTCGACGGCGCCGACGCTCCCGGACACCTGCGACTCCATCGCGTCGACCTCGGCGGCGGTGTCGGCCGACACCGACTGTATGCCGTCGATCCGGTCCGAGATCGCCGCCGCCTCCGCGCGCGTCTCCTCGGCGAGCGTCTTCACCTCGTCGGCGACGACCGCGAAGCCGTCGCCCGACCCGTCGGCTCGCGCGGCCTCGATCGACGCGTTCAGCGCGAGCAGGTTCGTCTCCTCCGCGATCCCGTCGATCACGGCCGCGATCTCGTCGATCTCGCCGATCCGATCCACGAGGTCCTCGACCGCCGTCGCCGTCTCGCTGATCCGCGAGTCGAGCGCCTCCAGTTCCGCGATGGCCTCGGCCGCCTCCTCGCGTCCGGTTCGACCGCGGTCCGCGGCGCTCCGAGCGGTCGCCGCCGCGTCGTCCGCGGCCGCCGCGATCTCCTCGACGGTCGCCGACAGCGTGTTCATCTCCGCGGAGGCCGCCTCCAGGTCGCTCCGCTGCTCCGCGGCGCCGTCGGAGATCTCCTGGACCGAGCGCGCCACCTCCTCGCTCGCGGCGTCGACCTCGTCCATGCTGGTCCGCACGTCGTCGCTCGTCGCCGCGACGCCGTCCGTGAACGAACGGACCTCGCCGACCGTGCCGCCGAGCGTGGCGACGAGGCGGTCGTAGTTCGCGACGAGCTCGTCGTACCGGTCGTCGTCAGTGGCGAGCGACTCGGCGTCTATCGTCGCCGTGAGGTCGCCCTCTCGGGCGCGCTCGGCCGCGTCTCCGAACGCCTCGACGACCGACTCCAGCTCCGTCGTGTACGCCGCCATGTTCGCGGCCATCTCGTCGAGCGCGTCGCCGAACCGCCCCGGGACCGGCTCGTCGAGGGCGGGGTCGTCGAACTCCCGCGCCGCGAGCGCCTCGGCCTGCGCCGAGACGGTGCCGAGGTAGCGCTGGACCTCGACGAACGAGTTCACGAGGCTGCCGATCTCGTCCGGCTGATCGCTGCCGACCGGCGCCGTCTCGTCGGTCGCGTCGCGGCGGACCCCTCGAACGTCGCCGGCGGCGATCGCGTCGGCGCCGGCCTCCAGCCGTCGAAGCGGCGCGACGAAGTCGCGGCGAACGATGAGAAGGGTGTTGTAGATCGCCGCGATCGCCCCGAGAAACAGCGCTCCCGAGACGAGGTTCGCTCGCGTCCCGGAGAGCAGAAACGGCGTGCAAAAGATCCCCACGGTGACGAGGAACTGGATTCCGACGGCGGTCACGACCTTCCGCTCTATCGACTCGGACACGCCGAGCCGGTCCATCGTGCCCCAGAGGAGGGCCTCGTAGCGGCCTCGAACCCCCGGGCGTCGCTCCCGATCGGTCGACATAGGTGGACCTCCGGAAACGCGGGTTATGAACCTGCGGCCCGAGTTCTCACGGACGATTCTCGATTCCCCGACCGTGAAATCTCGCGGGTGGATTTAAAACAGGTCGTCGACGGCGTCGGCCGCGAGGTCGACCGCCGCCTCCAGGTCCGGTCCGAGCGGCGACCCGACGACGAGCCCGTCGGCGTGCTCCGCGACGGCGGCCGCGCGCTCCCTGACGGTCTCGGGCGAGCCGGCCATGCAGAACGCGTCGACCATCGCCGGCGTCACGCGGTCGAAGGCCGCGGAGAACTCGCCGGCCGAGACGCGATCGCCGATCTCGGACGCCGCGTCGGGCTCGATCCCGTGGCGCTTCAGGACGGGCGGCGCCGCGCCCGCGGTGATAAAGGCGACCGGAGGCCGGGCGGCCTCGCGCGCGGCCGCCTCGTCCTCGTCGATCGAGACGGCGGCGTACGCGATCAGGTCGAACTCGCCCCGGTGATCGGGGCGCTCCGAGAGCCCGTCGTCGACCTGCTCGCGGGCCCACGCGAGGTCTTTGGGATGCGAGCCGTTGTACAGCAGGCCGTCGGCGTGCTTCGCGGCCATCCGGCACATGTGCGGGCCCTCGCCGCCGACGTGGACCGGAATTGAGGCGCCCTGTGGCGGCTCGTAGTTGAGCCCCGCCTCGCTCGCGTCGAAGGTGCCCTCGTGGTCGACGCGCTCGCCGGCCCACAGCCGCTGTGCCGTTTTAAACGCCTCCAGCACGGAGCGGAGCCCGCGCTCGTCGGCGAGGCCGAGGTTCGCGAGCGTGGATGGGTCGCCGGGACCGAGCCCGAAGACGGCGCGCCCCTCGGAGAGCTCGTCCACGGTGGCGACTCGGGAGGCGAGCGTCACGGGGTGCGTCTCGTACGGGTTGGCGACGCCCGGCCCGATCCTGACCGAGTCCGTGGCGGTCGCGAGCTGCGAGAGGAACGCCCACGGGTCGCGGTTGTTGTAGTGACACGTCGAGTAGACGGCGTCGTAGCCGGCCTCCTCGGCGCGGACGCCGAGGTCGACGAGGCGGTGCAGGTCGTGTTCGGGGGTGAGTTCGATGCCGAGCATGTCAGGTGTCCTCGTAGCTCCAGCCGCGTAGCGCCTGTCGGACGAAGTCGCCTTCGACGGCGCGGAAGTGGTTATCTGAGCCCTCGTGGTCGCCGAACGCCCAGTCGCGGACGACGACGACCGGGGTGCCGCCAGCGCCCTCGCCGGCGACGAGGTTCGCGGCCGAGGCGAGCTCGTCGATCACGTTCTGGACGGTGACGCCCATCTCCCGGCCGTCGCGGTCGGGCTCGCCGCGCCAGTCGCGGCTCGCCGGCAGACCGGCCCAGCCGATCGCGACCCCGCGCTGCCCGTGGCGGAACGGGCGCCCGCAGGTGTCGCTGACGACCACGCGGTCGGCCGCGACTCCCTCGCGGATGCGCGCCGCGCTCTCGGAGGGGCGCTCCGGGAGCAGCAGCAGGTCGCCGTCGGGTACGTTCGACCGGTCGATCCCGGCGTTGACGCCGATGTGGCCGAAGCGCGTCGCCGTCAGGAGGAACGGGGCCTCCATGATCAGCTCCGTCGACTCCTCGATGACGGCCTGCGCGAAGCGCGGGTCCTTCTCCTCGCCGGCGATCTCCGCGAGGCGGTCGGCGACCTCGTTCGCCCGCGGCCCGGCCGGGAAGTCGGAGAGATCGAACGTCCGTCCCTCGGCTTTGGAGACGACGGTGCTGGCGACGACGATTACGTCGTCATCGCGGAGGTCGACGCGCTCGTCGATCATCGCCGCGAGGTCGTCTCCCTCCCGGATCTCTGGGAGATCCGGGACGGCGAACAGCTCCATACCAACACCTGGGTGGCGACGAGGAAAAACCCCGCCGGTACCGGGCCGGTTTGACGGTATCAGGCTGTAAGAATAGGCTAGTAGGTTCGGCACGGTTAGCGGCAAGGATCGCTTATAAATGACGGGCGGTGGCGCGTGCCGACGAGCGCCCAAAGGCGGGAGTCGCACGCGCGAGGGACGCCGCGAGCGCAGCGAGCGGCGAGGTTGGGGAGGTGTGAGGCTGCGGTTGCGGTCGGGCGGGACTCAAAGGGGCAGCCGCGCTCGGCGAACCAAGCGACGCAAGCACCGCAAGGAGCGAGCAGAGCGAGTGACTGAGGAGCGCAGCGAGCTGTGGAAGCTGAGCGCGGCTGGGGCTTTGAAGATCTTCACCGTAGAGTCACCGACAACCGCTTATAAGCGAGCAGCTGACGCTCTCGCTGTGTACCCCTCTGCTCCGCGCATCTTATAACCGAAACGGCCAATCTCGTATCGTGGACCTTCACGTCCGGTACGAGGGCGACGACGACCCCGACAAGTGCACGGCCCGGAAGCTCGCGCGGTTCGACCTCGCGGAGCTGCACCGCTCCGACCGCGCCACGCCCTACGGGGTCGTGCTCAATCCCCACGCCGAGCGCGCGCTCTCGCCGGCCGACGCCGACGCGGCCCGCGACAACGCGCTCGTCGCGCTCGACTGCTCGTGGGAGTCGGCCGGCGAGAAGCAGTTCACCTTGCCGGGCGAACACCGCGCGCTCCCGTACCTCGTCGCCGGCAACCCCGTGAACTACGGCCGGCCCATGCGGCTCACGACGGTGGAGGCGTTCGCGGCCGCGCTCGCGATCCTCGGCGAGCCCGACCACGCGGAGCGGATCCTGGCGAAGTTCACCTGGGGCGAAACGTTCCTCGACCTCAACGAGGAGCCCCTCCGGCGGTACGCCGACTGCGAGGACTCCGCCGGAGTCGTCGCCGTCCAGCAGGAGTACCTCGACCGGGGATAACCACGCACCCGAGCGACAAAAACGCGGCAAGCCTTTTGGGTGAATCGCACGTACCATCTGGCGATGGTTTCCACCGGTGACACCGCACCCGACATCTCCGCGAAGATCGGCACGAGCGACCACGAACCGTTCGAGCTCGACGACCACCTCGGCGACGGCCCCGTCGTGCTCGCCTTCTTCCCCGGCGCGTTCACGCCGCCCTGCACGAACGAGATGGTGGCGTTCCAGGAGCACGCCGACGCCTTCGAGGAGGCCGGCGCGACGGTCTTCGGGGTCAGCGCCGACTCCCCGTTCTCGCAGGGCGCGTTCCGCGAGGAACACGGGATCGAGTTCGACCTCGTGAGCGACATGGACGGCGACGCGATCCGCGAGTACGACCTCGAGATGGACATCGCCGACCTCGGCCTCTACGGCATCGCTAACCGCGCCGTCTTCGTGCTCGACGCGGACGGCGAGGTCGTCTTCGACTGGATCGCCGACGACCCGACCAACGAGCCCGACTACGAGGCGGTCCTCGAAGCGGCGCAGTCCGCCTGAACGCCGGCGGTCGCGCCGTCGGTCACTCGCCGAACGACTCTATTTATGGCCCGTCAGTCCCCGAGCACGCCGCCTATCGCGCCCGCGAGCGCCGAGTCTATCGCGAACAGGAACGTCAGGAACAGCCCGACGACGAGGACGCCCGCGCCGCCGAGCAGGCTTCCGACCGGCCCGCCGGCGAGGCCGACGAGTCCGCCGAACGCGGCGAGGAGCAGCGTGACGACGACGCCGCTCACGGAGCCGGCCAGCAGGCCGTGCCACGTCCCGAAGAGGAGGCCCCCGCCGGCGACGTAGCCGGCGACGAACCCGCCGATCAGCCCGGCGCCGACGTGTCCGATCACCGGGGCGAACGTCGCGAGCAGTCCCGCGATCAGCATCACGACGAACCCGTAGCCGACGGCGCGCCAGTCTGTCATACCCCTCAGTAGCCGGTCGCGAGGTAAGTATTCGCCGGGACGGTACGGACGTCGGGATTTAAGCCGTTCAGCCCGCTATCGCCACGACGTGCCCTCCGACTCGCCCCCCTCCGTAGAGAAGTCGGTCTCGGCAGCCGACGCCGACGCCGCGGGCGACTCGACCGCACATCCGGGATCGCCGGCCATCGTCGAGTGGGGGCCGGTCCGCTTCGACCGCCTGCGTTCGGTGGCGCTCGGCGCGAGCGTGACCGCGGGCGGACTCGTCGTCGCAGTACTGGCGGTCGCCGCGCTCGGGATCGGCGCCTCGCTGCTCGGGGGTAGCGGGCCGCCGTCGTCGACGTGGGCGGCGCTCGTCGTCCTCTTCGTGGGTGGACCGGTATCGCTGCTGTACTGGCTCGTAGCGTACGACCGGACCTCCCCGGAGCGTCGCCGGGAGCTCTTATCGCAGTTCGGAGACTACTCGTTCGATCCCTCGCGGTTCCGTCCCCGTTGGACCCTGGTCGGGGCGGGAGCCGTGCTCGCTCTCGTCTTCGCGACGACCGGGACCGGTCCGCTCCCGGCCACGCCGTCGCTGTTTCCGGGACTCGTGCCGTTGTTCTTCGCGCTTCTCGCGTTCACGCCGGCCCTCGCGGCCTCGCGGGGGACCGACGTGCGACTCGACCCGGGCGCGCTGAGCGTGGAGCGGACGTACCGGAGCCACGACCGGACGCGTGCCGACGACCTCGGTGCCGTGGTCCGGACGCGCCGGATCGACCTCCCGTGGACGACCGTCTTCCTGCTCGCGTATCGCGGGAACGCGTGGTACCGGTCGACCCCGTGGCTCTTCGCGCCGAGCGACCGCGCCGACGCGGTCGAGGCCGCGCTCGCAGACGCGCTCGCGCGGAGCGACGGGCCGTCGCGCGCGAGCGTTCCGGAACGGGCGATCCTCGCGCTGGTCGGCTCGTTCTCGCTCGTCGCCGGCGGCGTGATGACGGTCGCCGCCGGCGGGGGAACGGCGGGAGTCGTCTTGGCGCTTTTGACGGCGCCGTTCAGCCTCCTCTTTTTAGCCCTCGCCGCCCGGCTGTGACAGCCGCCCGGGGCGCGGCCTCGTCCCGTCGTCGACACCGGACGTGACACCCCCTACCACGCGACTCATATAGTCGGCTCCCCTAGCGTCTAGTATGGACAGAAAGCGTCTGGAGAACGCGCTGGCGGAAGCGTTGGGCGGTACCGAGGCCGAGCGGCGGGCGGTCGCCCGGGCGGCCTGCGACCTCGCCGACTCCGGCCGTCCCTCCGCGGACCGCGGGCACGCGCTCACCGTTCCCGGCGTGATCGGCCACCTCGAGGACGCGCCCGACGACTCCTCGGTCGTCGAGCGCTGGAACTGGTGGCTCGGCGCACTCGACGCCGCTTACGGCGGCTACGACTACTTCACCGTGCGGTTCGTCGAGGGCGACGAAGAGGCGGGGCTCCGTCGGTAGCTCGGCGAATCGCTCGCGCTCGGCGAATCGCTCGCGAGCCGATCGAGGCGACATCGGAGACGAGATCGGCGTCGCTCGCGGGTGAATCCTTCACTTTCACTTTCACTCCGGGCATGGCTCACATATAGGGGCGATCCGGTGGAAGTCGGGTGTATGAGCGCGACTACCCACGACCGACCGCAGTACGCGACGCCGACGCGAGTGGACGTCACCGACTGCCGGACCGACCGGATCGCCGACCGCGTGCGCATGAACCGCGTGCGCGGCAGCGAGGTTGCGCTGGAACGCCGGGGCGGGAGGACATTCCTCGTGACGCGCCCGTCGGAGTAGAGGGTCGTCCGCCGCCCCGAAGCGAGTCAGTCGTCGGCCGTGAGCGGGCTACGCGCGTCGCCGCCGTCGGAAAACAGGCTGTCGAGGCCCATTTCCAGCGATTCGTTGGTCCGAGCGACGGATTCCGCCCGCGGCGTATCGGTCAGCAGCGCTCGTATCGCGTCGACGTTCTCCGGAACGACGTCGGCCTCCTGATGGACGTTCTGGAACAGGTACAGGTCGCGTCCCTCGACGCTTATCGACTCCTCCCAGACGCAGTTCTCCCAGACGTCGCCGCGCGGACGCCCGATGTCGCCGGCGTAGTCCTTCAGCGCGCCGGCGCCGTCGATCCCGACGCCCTCGGGGATCAGGAACACGCGGCTCTCGTCGCCGAGGAGGTCCCTGACCGCGGCGGCGTTCGGCTCGGCCTCGAGGGTGACGTTCACGCTGTGGGTGTGCATCGCCGTGACCGGCGCCTTCAGCGCGGCCGTGTCCACGTCGACGTCCGGGAGGATCGTGTTCACGTCGGGACCGTGGTGAGACGGGACGGTGGCCGGGTCGGGCACGACGTCGTTGATGGGTCCCCGATCCGTCTCGCTCGGGTCGCCGCCGCGGCGGACCAGGGTCACGCGAGCCTTCTCGACGCCGTACGTCTCGTCGAGCGGCGCGAGGATCCGGGAGAGGCCGGTGGTGTTACAGGAGACCACGCGGAGCGAGTCGGCGCCGCGGGCGGCCTCGTAGCTCCCCCGGGCGTTGAACGAGGCGTCGGCGACCTCGGCGTCCTCGCCTCCCTGGTAGATCGCGGGGACGTCGTGAGCCTCGTAGATCGGTCGGTTGCGCTCGCCGATACCGGAGGGACAGCAATCGACGACGACGTCGACGACCTCGAGCAGGTCGGCGAGGGACCCCGTCACCCCGAGGCCGGCGGACTCGAACTCGTTGACGCGATCGTCGATCGCCGCGTAGAGGTCGTATCCCCGTCGAATCGCGGCTTCGGCGCCGTAGTTCGGGCTCGTCTTCGTCACGCCGACGAGTTCCATGTCGGACTGGGCGGCGACCGCGTCCGCGACCCGCTTGCCGATCGTGCCGTATCCGTTGACGCCCACACGTATCATGTCGTTCACTCCATTCCGTACTGGGATAATCTTTTCGAGTGATTTGAAAAGAAATTAACTACGCCGTGAGTAACCGGTCGGTAAATTCGGACGACGTCGCGATGTAACTGAGTTTCGAAAGAGAGTAAATAAAGGCCGAAAGCGAAGGACTAACGCCCGCGAGCACCGATCTACGCTCATGTCACCGGACCTCTCCGAGGCGGCCGCGACCGCCGTGAACCAGTGTCTGAACGTCGCGCCCGACGAGTCCGTCGTCGTCGTCACCGACGACGACCGCGAGCGGATCGGCGAGGCGCTGTACGAGGCCGCGCGCGCGGTCACCGACAACGCCACGCTGCTCCGGTACCCGCCGGCCGAGCAGCACGGCACCGAGCCGCCCGCGCCCGTGGCGGCCGCGATGGCCGAGAGCGACGTCTTCCTCGCGCCGACGACGAAGAGCCTCAGCCACACCCGAGCTCGCGGGGCTGCCTGCGACGCCGGCGCCCGCGGCGCCACGCTCCCGGGGATCACCGAGGACGTGTTCGCCACCGGGCTCGACGCGAACTACGCCGCCATCGAGGCCGCGTGCGACGACGTGCTCGCGCAGGTCGCCGGCGCCGACGAGATCCGCGTCACCTCTCCCGCGGGCACCGACATCGCCTTCGGCATCGGCGACCGCGAGTGGCTCTCGGACACCGGGATGGTGCGCGAGCCCGGCGACTTCTCGAACCTGCCGGCCGGCGAGGTGTTCGTCGCGCCGGAGACCGCGACGGGGACGTTCGTCGTCGACGGGACGATGATGCCCCACGGGCTGCTCAAGAAGGGCCACGAGCTCGCCTTCGAGGTCGATGACGGGCTCGTCACGAGCATCGGCGACGACGCGGTCCGCGCCGACGTGGAGGCGGCCGCCGAGTCGGTCGGCGACGCCGCGTACAACCTCGCCGAGCTCGGGATCGGGACCAACGTCGGCGTCGACGAGCTGGTCGGCTCCGTCCTCTTGGACGAGAAGGCGGGCGGCACCGTGCACATCGCGATCGGCGATAACGCGGGGATCGGCGGGGAGACGGACGCCCCGATCCACCTCGACGGCATCCTCCGGAACCCCACCGTCTACGCCGACGGCGAGGAGATCGAGCTGCCGACCGCGTAGGACGGGTCAGACCCTACCGAGTGGTTCATTTATAAACGGACGAGGTGGTGGCGCGTGCCTCTGAGCGCCCGAAGGGCGCGAAGAGCACGCGCGAGGGACGCCGCGAGCGCAGCGAGCGGCGAGGCTGGGGAGGCGTGAGGACGCGGTTGCGGTGCGGTCGGGCGGGACTCAAAGGGGCAGCGGCGAGGGCGACGGCGGCCGCAGCAAGCACCGCAGCGAGCACCGCGAGCGAGGAGCGCAGCAAGGCCCCCGAGTCCTCGCGGCTGGGGCTTTGGAGGAGTTCTTCACCTCACAGACAGCGACGACGTATGAGCGAGCGGCTGGGGCTTTGGAGGTGTTCACCGCGAGGTCAACGGCGTATGGCCGAGCGGCTGGGGCTTTGGCGGCGGTCGCTGCGCGGTCAACCGTTTATAATCGATCGCCGATTCATTCAACGACCGCGAGCGCGACGCCCGCGGCGTCCCGCACGCCGACCACCTGGTGTCGCCAGCCGTCGCCGGCGTCGACGCAGAGCGTGCCGGCCGCGGTGACGGCGACGGAGAGACCGGGGCCGTAGCCGAGCGCGACCGCCTCCTCGTCGACCGGGAGGTCGGTCGGCCGCCACGTCCCGTCGTCCCACGCGTCGGCCCCGCCCTCGCCCGCGTCGCTCGCGTGAATCCAGAGGTCGCCGTCGACGACCGCCATCGCGTGGCCGTCGCCGTCGGCCGCGACCGCCTCGGCCGCTCCTTCGAGCGCCGTCATCCAGCCGTTCCCGAGCCAGTACAGCCCCGTTCCGGTCGCCGCGAGGGGCATCCCCGCGCCGGCGACGTCGCGGGCGTCGTCGAGGCCGACCGCGGTGAGCGCGCGAGCCGTGCTCGCGCCCCCGGCCTCGGTGACCCGATACACCCCGTCCGCGGCGGCGACGAGGGGGCCGTCGACCGCGCGCGGCTGCGTCACGCTTCCGATCCGTGAGACCGCCGCCGCGGTCGGGCTTCCGTCGAGGACGTCGACCGCGACGCGGTCGATCCCGCCGTCCTCGCCGGCGACGAGGAACGCGCCGTCGTGCACGCCAGCGGCGTCTGCGGGGTCGGCCGCGACGCGGACGAACTCGGGGTCGTCGCCGACGGGAGCGACCCGGAGTCCGTCTCCCGTCGCGATCCCGACGAGGTCCGCTTTCTCGTCGCGGGGAAGCACGGCGACGTCCCGAGCCGGGGCGCGGGAGACCATGTCGAACGCGCCGACCTTGTCGGCCGACAGCGCCACCCGGACGACGCCGCTCCCGGTGGCGACGTAGGCGTCGGTGCGACCCGCCGTCCCGATGTACACGCGCTTCTCCTCGATCGAGATGTCGTCCTCCGCGGGTGCCATCGCCGAGGGGTTCGCGCGCGGGTCTCATAAGCCCCTCGCGCCGGGTGTCGTCGGAGGCGCCACCTCCGGAACCGGTCGCCGGCGCCCGCGTTTCGACGCGCATTAGGTCGGCGACCGCGTACCGCCGATCGTGCAACCGGTCGCCGTCGAACTCGTCGCCCTGCTCTCCGACGTCGTCCCGCGGCTCGCGCGGATCACGGCGTTCATCGCGGTCGGCGTCTTCGCCGCCAACGTCGCGGTCGCGTTCGGGCTGATCCGGTACGTCGCCGGGCTGGCGGGGTGGCTCACCCGGCCCGCGAACCTCCCCGACGAGGTCGGCACAGCGATCCTCACCACGGCCGCGTCGACGACCGCGGGCTACGCCACGCTCGCCGAGTACCGCGAGTCGGGGCTGCTCGACGACCGGGCGACGCTCGTGGCCGTCACGATCAACACGTTCTTCGGCTTCGTCCAGCACGTGTTCACGTTCTACATCCCCGTGTTGATCCCGATTCTGGGCGCCCGGACCGGCACCGTCTACGTCTCCGCGCGCGCCGGCATCGCCCTCGCGATCACGGTGACGGGCGTCCTCGCGGGCGGCGCCCTCCTCTCCGAGCGGAACGTCGACCGCGACGCGCTCGCGGAGGTCGACGCGAGCGGTCCCGAGGGCGACGACCGCACGAGCCGCGAGCGCGTCCGGGCCGCCGGCGCGAAGTCGTGGTCCACCCTCCGCCGGATCGTCCCGCGGCTCGCGGTCGTGTACACGCTCGTGATCGCGTTCGTCACCTACTACGACGTCGCGGCGCTGACGAGCGTCGCCGAGCCGATCACCGGGGTCCTCGGCCTGCCCGGGGCCGCCGTCCCCGTGATCGCCGTCTACACCCTCGACACGACCGCCGGAGCCGTCACGCTCGCCGGGGCCGAGGCCGGCGTGTTCACCACGCGGACCGCCGTCGCGAGCCTGCTCATCGGGGGGATCCTGTCCTTTGCCGTCTCGACCTTCCGGCGCTCGATCCCCTTCCAGTACGGGATCTGGGGCGCCGAGTTCGGCACGAAGGTCATCGCCGTCAACACCGCGCTGAAGCTGGTCTTCATCTCGGCGACCGTCGCGCTGCTCCTCGCGCCGGTGTGGTGAGATCTGCCGGTCGGACAATGAGGTCCGCCGGTCGGACAATTAAAAACGCACGTCGGAGCGACGCCGGTTCGAATTAGTCGAGGTCGAAGCGGTCGAGCCGCATCACCTTCGTCCACGCGTCGACGAAGTCCCGAACGAACTTCTCGTCGGCGTCGTCGCTCCCGTAGACTTCCGCGATGGCGCGGAGTCGGGAGTGCGAGCCGAAGACGAGGTCCAGCCGCGTGGCCTCCCACTCGACTTCACCGGTCTCGCGGTCGATCCCCTCGTACACGTCGGCGTCGTCGACGGCGTCCGCGTCGTCCTCCACGGGCACCCACTCGGTGCCCATGTCGAGCAGGTTCACGAAGAAGTCGTTCGTCAGCGCGCCGGGCGTGTCGGTGGAGACGCCGCGCTCCGTGTTCTCGTAGGTGGCGCCGAGCGCGCGCATGCCGCCGACGAGGACCGCCATCTCGCTGGCGGTCAGATCCAGCAGGTCCGCCTTATCGACCAGCAGCTCCTCCGGCCGGTGGTCGACGCCGTCGGCGACGTAGTTCCGGAAGCCGTCGACCCGCGGCTTGAGCGCCTCGAACGCGTCGGCGTCGGTCTGCTCCGGCGAGGCGTCGGCCCGTCCCGGCTCGAACGGGACCGTCACGTCGAATCCGGCGTCCGCGGCCGCCCGCTCGACGGCGGCGGCGCCGCCCAAGACGATCAGGTCGGCGAGCGAGACGCGCACGTCGTCGTCGCGCGAGGCGTTGAACTCCTCTCGAACTCCCTCGAGGGTCTTCAGGACCGTCTCGAGCTCCGCCGGCTCGTTCACGTCCCAGTTGCGCTGAGGCTCCAGTCGGACGCGCGCGCCGTTGGCGCCGCCGCGCTTGTCGCTGTCGCGGTACGTCGACGCCGAGGCCCACGCGGTCTTGACGAGCTGCCGGACCGTCAGGTCGGTGTCGAGGACGTCGGCTTTGAGCGCCGCAACCTCCTCGTCCCCGATCAGGTCGTGGTCGACCTCGGGGATCGGGTCCTGCCAGATCATCTCCTCGTCGGGAACCTCCGGACCGAGGAACCGCGACGGCGGGCCCATGTCCCGGTGGGTCAGCTTGTACCAGGCCTTCGCGAAGTTCATGCCGAACGCCATCGGGTTCTCCTGGAACCGCTCGACGATCTCGCGGTAGTCCGGGTCGCGCTTCAGGGCGACGTCCGTCGTGAGCATCATCGGGGTGACGCGCTCGTCCGCGGCGTGGGCGTCCGGAGCGCTGCCGTGGAGCGACTCGTCCGTGGGCGTCCACTGCCACGCGCCGCCGGGGCCCTCCTCGGGCTCCCACTCGTACTCCAGCAGGTTGTCGAGGTACCCCATGTCCCACTCGGTCGGCGACCCGGTCCACGGCCCCTCGATCCCGCTCGTGATCGTGTCACCGCCCTTCCCGGACCCGTGGCCGCTCTCCCAGCCGAGGCCCTGCGCCTCGATGGGGGCCGCCTCCGGCTCCGGGCCGACGTGCTCGTCGGGGTCGTCGGCACCGTGCACCTTCCCGAAGGTGTGGCCGCCGGCGATGAGCGCGGCCGTCTCCTCGTCGTTCATCGCCATGCGGTCGAACGTCTGGCGGATGTTCTTCGCCGACGCCATCGGGTCAGGCTGGCCGTCCGGCCCCTCCGGGTTCACGTAGATGAGCCCCATCACGGACGCGCCGAGCCCCGGCTCGATCCCGCCGGGCTCGTCGAAGCGCTCCTGGGCCTCCATCTCGGACTCCGGCCCCCAGTAGGCGGAGTCGTCGGGCGCGAAGGCGTCCTCGCGGCCGCCGGCGAAGCCGAACGTCTTGAACCCCATCGACTCGATGGCGACGTTCCCGGCGAGGATCATCAGGTCCGCCCACGACAGCTTCCGACCGTACTTCTGTTTGATCGGGAGGAGCAGTCGGCGCGCCTTGTCCAGGTTCGCGTTGTCGGGCCAGCTGTTGAGCGGGGCGAGCCGCTGGTACCCACCGTCCGCGCCGCCGCGGCCGTCCGCCGTCCGGTACGTCCCGGCGCTGTGCCACGCCATCCGGATGAACAGGGGCCCGTAGTGGCCGTAGTCGGCCGGCCACCAGTCCTGGGAGTCCGTCATGAGCGCTTCGAGGTCCGCCTTCACCTCGTCGAGGTCGAGCGACTGGAACGCCTCCGCGTAGTCGAAGTCGCTCTCGTAGGGACCGACGTCGCGGGCGTTCTGGTCGAGTATCTCCAAGTCCAGTTGGTTGGGCCACCACTCTTGGTTGGTCTTCTGAGACATTCGGTTACGCCGCAACCTTCCGTCACCTCGAATAAAAATGTGTTCACTTTGGAGGGATACTCCAAATAAAAATAACCTGTGTTTTTAGCTTATGAATATTTGTTTTTGTAATACGAAAATCCTGCAGCTTCGTTACGTTCGTCCGGTGGGCTATCGCCGTCGGACGGCCGGGATCCGTGGACGCGTCAGGCGCCGCCGGGGCCGCGCGAGGGGTCGCCGAGCCCTCCGGCGACGGGACGCGGCCGTCAGTCCGATTCCGGTTCCGGGTCGAACTCGCCGCGCCGGAACCCCTCCCGGACCGGCTCGTGTTCCGCGTCGGTCGGCGGCGGCGCGGTGACGAGCACGGCCTCGAGACGCTCGTCGTCGTCGGCCCGCACGCCGCGCTCGGTCCCCGCCTCGACGGCGACGCCGTCGAGGCCGTAGTGTCAGACTTCTACGACCGCGTCTTCGACGATCCGCTCCTCGAGCCGTACTTCGAGGGCGTCGACCGCGAGGCGCTGTACGCCCATCAGGTGCAGTTCGTCAGCGCCGTCGCCGGCGGCCCGGTCTCGTACGAGGGGGCCGACATGCGGGAGGCCCACGAGGGGATGGGAATCACGGCGGAGGCGTTCGGTCGCGTCGCGACGTACCTCGGCGAGGCGCTCCGGGAGAACGGCGTCGCCGAAGCGGACGTCGAGACGATCCTCGATGAGGTCGGCGCGCTCGAACCGGACGTCGTCGGCCGGTAGCGGGCGCGATCGACACCCACACTCAAGTCGTCGCCGCGTGAGGCCCTCGTATGAACGACGCTCGCTTCCTCTTCGTCTCCGCCGACGCCGCGTTGATCACCGACCTCGCGTGGCAGGTCCACCGCGAGGGCCACGACGTGAGGTACTACATCGAGGCCGAGAGCGACAGGGAGATCGGCGACGGCTTCGTGCCGAAGACCGACGACTGGCGCAGGGACGTGGAGTGGGCGGACGTCATCGTCTTCGACGACGTCTGGGTCGGCTCCGAGGTCGGGACGGGAGCCCTCGCCGAGGAGCTTCGCGAGCGGGGGAAGGCCGTCGTCGGCGGGACGCCGAACACGGACCGGCTGGAGGAGGACCGCGGGTACGCGATGGACGTCCTCGAGGCGCACGGCGTCAACACGATCGACCACCACGTCTTCCGCGACTTCGAGGAGGGGATCCGACACGTCCGAGAGAACCCCGCCGCCTATGTCATCAAGCCCCTCGGTGAGGTCCAGAACGTCAAGCGGCTGCTGTACGTCGGCAACGAGGACGACGGGAGCGACGTGGTGGACGTGCTGCGCGCGTACAAGAAGGCGTGGGGCCACCGCATGAAGGGCTTTCAGCTCCAGCGGAAGGTGGAAGGCGTCGAGATAGCCATCTGCGGGTTCTTCAATGGGAACGAGTTCATTGACCAAGTCAATTTTAATTTTGAGCACAAGAAGCTCTTCCCGGGGAACATCGGCCCCTCGACGGGCGAGATGGGGACGTCGATGTTCTGGGGCGGGCCCAACGAGCTGTTCGAGGAGACGCTCGGCAAGCTGGAAGGGTGGCTGGCCGAGGAGGGGTACGTCGGGAGCATCGACATCAACTGCATCGTGAACGAGACCGGCATCTACCCGCTGGAGTTCACCCCCCGGTTCGGGTATCCGACGATCGCGCTGCAGGAGGAGTCGATCGAGTCCGGCACCGGCCAGTTCTTCTCCGACCTCGCCCGCGGGGACGACCCCGACGTGACGGTCCACGGCGGCTACCAGATCGCCGTTCGGATCGTCCTGCCGCCGTTCCCGTTCAACGACGAGAAGACGTACGACGAGAACTCTCGGAACGCGGCCGTGGTCTTCGAGACCGATCGCCGCGAGGGGATCCACCTTGAGGACGCGAAGAACGTCGACGGACAGTGGCGGGCGGCGGGCGACAGCGGAATGCCGATCGTGGTCACCGGCAAGGGCGAGACGATGCAGGCCGCACGGGAACAGGCGTACGGCCGCATCGACGACATCGTGATGCCGAACATGTACTACCGTGACGACATCGGCGAGCGATGGACCGACGGCGACGGGGACCGCCTCCTCTCCTGGGGGTACCTCGGGCCGACCGGGGCGTGAGGAAAACACGGGGACGTGGGCCGACCGAGCCGTGAGAATAACACGGGGACGTGGGCCGACCGGGGCGTGCGGCCGTCACCGACGATCGCCGCCCGCCCCTCCACGACTTTTTAACCGTCCGGGACCACCACTCGCGGTATGGCGAAGTACTCGACGGGCGGTGGCGGCGGCGGCGACGACGGCGACGCCTGTGAGCTCTGCGGGCGGGAGACCACGAACCTCCAGCGGGCCACGGTCGCCGGCGCGAAGCTGCTGGTGTGTTCGGACTGCCGCCCCCACGACGACGCGGGCAATGCGCCTGACAGCCGGGGCGGCTCGGGATCGGGCGGCGGGGGCGGGAGTCCGGGCGGCGCCAGCGCCGAGTCGAGCGGTCCGGAGAGTCGGAAGAAGGAGCTGGCCCGGAAGCAGGCGAAGATGTACGACTCCGTGACCGGCGACTCCAAGCATTGGGAGGAGGGCGGCACGAGCTACGAGTCCGACCGGCTCCCGTACCTCGTCTCGGGGTACGGCGACGACGTGAGCGCGGCTCGGCAGGACGCCGGCCTCACCGTCGAGGAACTCGCCGACGAGCTCGGCGTCGACGAGGACGACGTGTTTGCGGTCGAGGACGGACGGGCCGCGACGGCCGGCGTCGGCGGCTCGGTCGTCCGCGCCCTAGAGGAGCGCCTCGGCGTCGAGATCGTCGACGAGTGACCTCCACGCGGCGATCTCGGTCGCCCGCCGGCCGCGGATCAGAGGCGAAACGACCAATTCGCCGGCGACCGACGACCGGACGATGAAGGCGATCAAGGACAGCGTCCACGGTCACGTTCGGCTCGGCGACGTCGCCGCCGATCTGATCGACACGCCCGCGTTTCAGCGACTGCGCCACGTCAAACAGCTGTCCACCGTCAGGCTGGTGTACCCCTCCGCGAACCACACCCGCTTCGAGCACAGCCTCGGCGTCTACCACCTCGCGCGCGCCGCCGTCGAGGGGTTCGACCTCGACGCCGACACCGCCGCCCACGTTCGCGCGGCGGCGCTCCTCCACGACGCCGGACACGGCCCCTACGGCCACCAGACCGAGGGGATCATCTGGCGCGCGACGGGGCGGGACCACGACGACATCGCGTGGCTGCTGACCGACGGCGACCGCGAGGTCTGTCAGGTCCTCGAACGCCACGGGCTCGACCCCGAACGCGTCGCGTCGCTGATCGCCGGCGAGGGCGGTCTCGGGGCGCTCGTCTCGGGCGAGCTCGACGTCGACCGCATGGACTACCTCGTGCGCGACGCCCACCACACCGGCGTCCCGTACGGGACGGTCGACACCGGTCGGCTCGTCAACGAGCTTCGGCTCGCGGGCGACGGGGCGGACCCCGAGGACGCGGAGCTCGTGCTCGCGGCGGGGAACGTCCCCACCGCGGAGAGCCTGCTGGTCGCCCGGTCGCTGATGAACGCGGTCGTCTACCGTCACCACGTCTCGCGGGTCGCCGGCGCGATGCTGGAGCGCGCCTGCGAGCGCTACCTCGACCGGAGCGACACCGACGTCGAGACGTTCCGCCGGATGGCCGACCACGACCTGCTCGTCGAGCTCCGCGAGTCCGTCCCCGAGCTCGGCCGACGCATCGAGCGCCGCGACCTCTACAAGCGGGCGGTCTGGGTTGGCCTGCGGGAGGTTCCGGCCGGGACGGTCGACGCCGGGCACGCGGAGGAGGTCGCCGCCGAGCGCGAGATCGCCGACGCCGCCGGGGTGGACCGCGAGGCGGTCGTCGTCGACGTGCCCTCGCGACCCGGACTGAAGGAGTCGGGCTCCCGCGTCGTCGTCGACGGCGTCCCGCAGCGCCTGGAGGACGCCTCCGAGCTCGTCGGCGGGCTGCGCAACGCCGAGCGCCGCCGCTGGACGCTCGGCGTCTACTGTCCGCCTGAGCACGTCGACGCGGTGGGCGAGGCCGCGCGCGACGTGCTGGGCCTCGGGAGCGTCGGTCGGCCGGCGTGAACGGCGGGGATCGAACCGTTATTCCTCGGCGGGCGCCGGAACGGCGAACACCGGCCGGTCGCTCCCGAGGATGACGTCCTGCGTCACGCTGCCGAAGACGGCCTTCTCCGTCGGTCGCCGCTTCCGACCGGAGACGCAGATCGCGTTCGCGTCGACCTCCTCGGCGGCCGTGAGTAGCTCGTCGGCCGGATCGCCGCTCGCCTCGTAGTGGACGCAGGTGACGCCCGCCGCTTCGAGCGTCTCGCGAGCGCGTCGCACGGCCGACACCTGATGCACCGAGGCGCCCTCGGGGTTGTCTCTGAACACGTGACACAGGTGCGCCGTCATCTCGTCGGCGGCGCGTGGGAGGTCCGCGATCGCCTCCGCCTGCGCGATCCCGCGTCGGTCGTCCGCGTTGTCGATCGCGATGAGCACGTCGTACATGCATCGACGTTCACGGACCGAGTTTATAAACGGTTGCAGCGGTTCCCGGGCGCCGCCACCGCCCCTCCCACTCCTTTTAATCGACGGCGACGAACGCCATCGCATGATCACGGTCAAGGACACCGTCCACGACCACATCGAGATCGACGGTGTCGCCGCCGATCTGATCGACACCCCCGCCGTCCAGCGCCTCCGCCACGTGAAACAGCTCGGGACGGTCCAGCTGGTGTACCCCTCTGCGAACCACACCCGCTTCGAGCACAGCCTCGGCGTCTACCACCTCGCCACCCAGGCGCTCGACCACCTCGGCATCGAGGGGAGACAGGAGGACCGCATCGAGGCCGCGGCGATGCTCCACGACGTCGGTCACGGACCGTTCTCGCACAACATCGAGGAGCTCACCCACCGGCACACCGGCAAGTACCACGACGACGTGGAGGAGCTCCTCGAGCGCGGCGCGGTCGGCGAGGTGCTCCGCGACCACGACCTCGACCCGCAGGTCATCGCCGGCCTCGTCGCCGGCGAGGGGAAGTACGGCCAGCTCGTCTCCGGCGAGCTCGACGTCGACCGGATGGACTACCTCGTCCGTGACGCCTACCACACCGGCGTCCCGTACGGCACAATCGACACGGAGCGGTTCGTCCGGGAGCTCACCTTCACGGACGCCGGCGCGGACCGGGAGAGCGCGGAGCTCGTCCTCGACGAGGGCAACGTCCAGACCGCCGAGAGCCTCCTGCTCGCCCGCGCGCTGATGAACCCCGTCGTCTACACGCACCACGTCGCCCGCATCTCGAAGGCGATGCTGCGCCGCGCGGCCGCCGGCCTGCTCGAGCACGCCGAGACGACCGCCGACGGACTCCGCCGGATGGACGACCACGACCTGATCGTCGCGATCCGGAACTGTCCGGAGACCGCCGAGCTCGCCCGGCGATACGACGAACGCGACCTCTTCAAGCTCGCCGTGTGGGCCGAGTACGACGACGTCCCCGATCGCGTCCACGCGGCGGACCACGAGACGGAGATCGGGCTCGAACGCGAGATCGCCGAGGAGGCGGGCCTCGACCACCGCGACGTGATCCTCGACGTCCCCGCCGAGCCCTCCATGCGCGAGTCGACCGCCCGCGTCATCGTCAACGGCGAAGTCCGCCGTCTCGGCCGTCAGTCGCCGCTCGTCTCCGCGCTCCGGACGGCCCAGCGGAACCAGTGGCGGCTCGGCGTCTACGCCCCCGCGGAGGCGACCGACCGCGTCGGCCGCGCGGCCGCGGACGTGCTCGGACTCGAACTCGACGGGCTCGTGGCCGACGTGCGGGGGGCGATGCCGACGACGCTCGACGAGTTCGAGTAGGGGGCAGCGGTCCCTCGTCGGTCCCGTCCCGTGACGTTTTAACCCCCCCGCAGGTGACCCTGAGGTATGCATCTAGCGGGGACGGTACTCGTCGGCGAGGCGTTCGAGCCCCTCGAGGGACGAGTGGTCGTCTCCGACGGCGCGATCGACCGGATCGAGGCGGAGCCGGTCGAGAGCGACGACGTGATCCTCCCCGCGTTCGTCAACGCCCACACCCACATCGGCGACTCCATCGCGAAGGAGGCCGGCGAGGGGCTCTCGCTCGACGAGCTCGTCGCCCCGCCGGACGGGCTCAAACACCGTCTGCTCCGGTCGGCGAGCCGCGAGGAGACGGTGGCGGCCATGGCGCGGACGCTCCGGTACATGGAGTCGACCGGGACGGGCACCTTCCTGGAGTTCCGCGAGGGCGGCGTCGACGGCGTCGCCGCGCTGCGCGACGCGGTCGCCGGCGAGGGCGTCGCATTCGGTGAGCGCGCGATCGACCCGGTCGTGTTCGGACGCGACGACCCCGACGTCCTCGCGGTCGCCGACGGGTACGGCGCCTCGGGCGCCCGCGACGCGGACTTCGACTCGGTGCGCGCGAAGACCCGCGAGGCCGGGAAGCTGTTCGGGATCCACGCCGGCGAGCGCGACGCCGACGACATCAATCCCGCGATGGACCTCGACCCGGACTTCCTCGTCCACATGGTCCACGCCGAACCGATCCACCTCGACCGCCTCGCGGACCGCGGTACCCCGGTCGTCGTCTGCCCGCGCTCGAACCTCGTGACACACGTCGGCGTGCCGCCGATCCGCGAGCTCGCGAAGCGCACGACCGTCGCGCTCGGCACCGACAACGTCATGCTCGACTCCCCGTCGATGTTCCGCGAGATGGAGTTCGCCGCGAAGCTGGCGGACCTCCCCGCCCGCGACGTGCTCCGCATGGCGACCGTCCACGGCGCCGAGATCGCTGGCCTGAACCGCGGCGTGATCGCGCCGGGCGCCGACGCAGATCTGCTCGTCCTCGACGGCGACTCCGACAACCTCTCGGGCGCGCGCGACCTCGTCCGGGCGATCGTTCGCCGGGCGGGCGCCGCCGACGTCTCGCGGGTCGTGATCGGTGGGGTCGCGGTCGCGCCGTCGAGAGACTAAAACCGGTCGCGGGCGTACCGATCGGTGATGGCCACGTTCTCGCTTCTGGCCGGTCTCGCGTTGGGACCGATCGTCGGACTGCTCGCGACGCTCGCGATGGACCGAGTGATGCCTCGACTCCCGGAGGGGACGACGGCTCCCAGGGTGGCCGCGGGCGTGCTCACGGACACGCCGGTCGACCGCGCTCCGGAGCGACTGGCGACGTGGGTCCACTACGTCGCCGGCGGCGGCTCCGGGGTCCTCTTCGTCGGGCTCGTCTCCGCGGTGCAGCTCGGTCTCGGCGTCGGCGGCGCGGTCGCCGTCGCCGTCGCCTCTCCCGTCATGCTCGCGCTGATGGTGGGCTTCTTCGCGCTCGTCCCGCTCCCGCGGGCGCGCGGGCTCCCCCGACAGCGGCTCGCGACGATCCGGCGCGACTGGGCGCTCTCGGCCGCGACGTACGTCGTCGCCGCCGGGGTCCTCGTCGCGGTCGCGGCCGGCGTCTGAACGGGGCTCGCCGACCGCCGCCTGCCCGAGACTCGCCGACCGTCCGGTCCGGTGGACGGCCCGTCGAGCCGGGGCGGGAAAGAAACGATTTAGTCGCTGGCACCTGCCCGTGTTCCCATGCACGCCATCACTCGATCCGGCTGGATCGAGGTCATCTCGGGGTCGATGTTTTCGGGGAAGACCGAAGAGCTGTTGCGCCGCCTCCGACGGTCCGAGATCGCCGGCCAGTCCGTCGCAGTATATAAGCCGGCCGTCGACGACCGCTACGGCGAGGCGACGATCGGCACCCACACGGGCCGCCAGTGGGACGCGACCGTCGTCGACAACGAGGGCGACGGGCCCCTGGAGATCCTCGACGACGAGCCGTTCCCGGAGGTCGTCGCGATCGACGAGGCGAACTTCTTCTCCGACGCGCTCGTCGAAGTCTGTAACGCGCTGGCCGACGCCGGGACCCGCGTGATCGTCTCCGGGACCGACCAGACGTTCCGGGGCGAGCCGTTCGAGCCGGTCCCGCAGCTCATCGCGACCGCGGAGTACGTCGACAAGCTGCAGGCCATCTGCTCGCAGTGCGGCGAGCCGGCCTCGCGGAACCAGCGGCTCATCGAAGGCGAGCCCGCTCACGCCGAGGACCCGACCATCCTCGTCGGCGCCGAGGAGTCGTACGAGGCCCGCTGTCGCGACTGTCACGTCCTGCGAACGGGCGAGCGCCCGGACGGCGGCCGGTCGTACCTGACCGACGACGAGACGGAGTCCGTCGAGTCGACCGACTGAGCGGAGGATACGAGCGACGACGGAGCCCAACGACCGGAGCGACGACGGAGCCCAACGACCGGAGCGACGACAGAGCCGAACGACCGGAGCGACGACGGAGCCGAACGACCGGAACCCCGATTCCCCTCGTTCGCACCGGCGCGCTACCGCATTACTCCTCGATCCGATCGTCGAGCGTCGTCGCGGTCTCATCGGCGTCAGACCCGGCCGTCGCGACGCGGTACAGTCCGACGAGCGAGAAGAGCGTGAGAACCGCTCCCTCGGCCCGTGCGGCGAGGTGCGCCCACTCGCGGGGCTCCGCGTCGCCGGCGTCGCGGTACACGACCTTGGTCCACGCCCGCACGACGAGGCGCGGAGCGAGCGTCTGAATCAGTCCCACGAGACCGACGAGCAACAGGAGCGCTGCTTTCATAGACGCCGCTTCGTCGAGCGTATTTAAAAGCGATACGCCGGTGGACGTTCGCGCCCGGCGGGGGGTCACACCGACCGCTCACACCGGCTCGGCGGCCGCGAGGAACCGCCGGCAGGTCGCGGCCGCCCACTCCCGGACCGGCCCCGCGTCCGACCACAGCACCGCGGCGAGCCCCCGCTCGTCGAACAGCCCGACGACGGCGCGCTCGCCGACGAGGAGCACGCCGACCGGCGAGTCCCCCTCGTGACGGTACGGCTCGATTCCCTGCGCGGCGAGCGCCGACCGCACGGCGGCGCCCGCAGGCCCGTCGAGTCGGTCGCCCGCGCTCCCGGTGAACACCAGCCGCGTCTCCGCGTCGAGGCCGCCGGCGACTCGCCGGGCGAGCGACGGATCGGCCCGCGGAACTACGCCGACGACGGAGTCGCCGCCGTCGAGCCGTTCGACGAGCGCGGAGAGCCGCGCGGCGGGCCCCGGGTCGTCGCCGCGCTCGAGGACGGTGAAGGATTCCCGCGGTCCTTCGGAGTCGCCGTCGACCGCCGTCTCGACGAACGCGCGGAGCGAGGCCCCCGGCCCGTCGTCACTCACAGGCGGGACCCTCCGACGGTCGCGGGGGATACGACTGCCGCCCGCCGGTCGACCGCCTGGCGAGCAGGCGGGCCGTCGCGCGGCGCCGGTCGTCCGGACGCTCCTCGGTCGTCTCGTCGTAGTACAGCACGGTCAGGCGGAGCCCCGCCCGCAGGAGCTCGTTGGCGGCGAACCGATACCGGTCGTCGCTCGGACCCGAGGGGGTCGGCGACGCGGACCGGAGGTGACCCTCGACGAACAGGTAGCCGCCGGGGACGAGCGCCTCGGCGAGGTCGGCGAAGCGATCGAGCGTGTGGAAGAAGCTCATCGTCACCAGCTCGTACGTCTCGCTCGGGAAGCCGTAGGTCGCGACGTCGCCGCAGATCGGTTCGATCCGGTCGCCGATCCCGTGCTCCGCGGCGCGGTCGCCGATGATCCGCAGCCCCTCGCGAGAGGCGTCGAGGGCGTCGACGGCGTAGCCGGCCTCGGCCAGGAACACCGCGTTCCGGCCGGTGCCGGCGGCGACGTCGAGCGCACGCCCGTCGGGGATCGCGGACACGTACGAGTGCAGCACGGGCGACGGCTCCGGCTCCCGCGGGTACTCGCCGGCCGCGAACCGCTCGTCCCAGTCGGTCATGGCGGCGGTTGCGACCGGTCGGGCGTAAACCCCACGGGCGTGGCGGTCGCACTGCGGCCATGGACGACACGGAGCCAACCGCGGAGGCCCTCGGCGACCTGCTGACCGACCGCGACGAGACCCTCGCGGTCGCCGAGTCCCTGACCGGCGGCCTGGTCGGATCGAGCGTGACGGACGTGCCCGGCGCGAGCGCCTACTTCGATCGGGGGTTCGTCACCTACGCGTACGACGCGAAGCGCGAGGTGCTCGGGGTCTCCCGCGAGTCGCTCGACGCGGAGGGAGCGGTGAGCGCGACGGTCGCGGAGGAGATGGCCGCCGGCGCGCGCGATCACGCGAACACGACGTGGGCGGTCGCGACCACGGGGATCGCCGGGCCGGACGGCGGAACGGCGGAGAAGCCCGTCGGCCTCGTGTACGTCGGCGTCGCCTACGCCGCGCCGTGGGGGAGCGAGGCGTCGTTCGTCCGGAGCGAACGCGTCGTCCTCGACGGCGACCGCACCGCGGTGAAACGCGGCGCGGTCGAGGCCGCGCTCGACGCGCTGGTCCGGACGATCCGGGAGGTCGATACCGACCGATAGGGCGGGTATCGGCCGCTGGCCGCGCCGTCGGAACGCGCGAGCGTTTATCCCAATGGCGTGTGTACGACGACCATGGTAGAGCGTGTACTCGTGCCGATGGACGACTCGGACCTCGCCGAGCGGGCGCTGCGCTACGCGCTCGACGTGCACCGCGACGCCGACATCACCGTGTTACACGTCGTCGGAGAGCCCTCCGGCATGATGGGAGCTGCGACGGGGATCGCGCTCGCGGATGACAGCGAGGAGCGGGTCCGGGAGCTCTCCGAAGACGTGTTCGAGCGAGCGGGGAGGATCGCGACGGAACACGGGGTCACCGTCAACGTCGAGTCCGAGGTGGGGTCGCCGGCGAGCCGCATCGTGGAGCGCGCCGAGGACTTCGACGCGGTCGTGATCGGAACGCACAGCGGGTCGCTCGCCGATCGGCTCCTCGTCGGCAACGTGGCGAAGTCGGTGTTCCAGCACTCGCCGGTCACCGTGACGGTCGTGCGGTGAGGCGTCGCGCGACCGACGGGAGCCTCCCGCGACCAGGGATTCTCTGCGTCAGTCGATGTACGCGTGGCCGACGACCGCGACGATCAGCGCCGCGACGACGATCCACGCGAACGGCTCGACGGCGAGCAGTCTGAGCGGTCGGGTCACCGACTCGTCGAGGCCGAACAGGGTCCCGGCGGCGAAGACAATAGCGAGGACGAGGGCGGCGACGACCCCGGCGACGCCAAGCAGCGCGGTGTCGGTCCGATCCATACCGCGGATGCGTCTCGGGTCTATATAAGCGGATCCCGAGCCCCGACGCGGGTTCGGGAGGAGGTGCGAAGCCAGGGCAGGGATTTGAACCCCGGAAGTCTCGATTACAAGTCGAGTGCATGAACCACCCATGCTCCCCTGGCGCAGGCTGGCGTACTCGGGCCTCGTATGAGTGCGTGTCGCTTTCGGCGAGGCTGACGCCCGCGGGGAAGCCGCGAGGTCACTCGGTCTCGGTCGCGGTCTCCTCGTCGCCGGTCTCCCCGGAATCGGTGTTCCCGTCACCTCCCGGCCCCGACAGCGGCTTCGTCAGCTCCACGCGGTGGAGGTCGTACCCCCGGTCGTCATAGAAGGCGCGAGCCCGGTCGTTGTCGGCGAGGGCCTCCAGCGCGACGGTCTCGGCGCCGGCCGCCGCGAGGGCGCGCTCGGCGGCCTCGAGCAGGTCGGTCCCGATTCCCTCGCCGCGGCGTTCCGGAACGACGAACAGGTTGCTCACCGTTCCGCGGACGCGCTCCCGCTCGTACCCCTCGCGGTCGAGCGAGTAACTGACGAACCCGACCGGATCCCCGTCGGCGCCGCGGGCGACGAACACTTCCCCGGTGACGACCGAGCGCGCGACCCACTCGCGCACCGCGGCGCGGTTCGGCTCCGCGAGCAGCGTCGAGCCGTGGCGGCGCTGGCCCGCCGCGAGCGCGACCCACAGGTCGGCGACGTCGTCGATGTCGTCGACCGTCGCGGGCGCGACCGTCGGCGGCTCGCCGTCGGACATGTCGGTCCCCCGTTCGGTGCCGCACGGCATGAGGCTACCGACGGGGCAGCGATGAGACGAGACGAGAGCGGGAGCCGCCAAGCGCGGTCGACACGGACCCCGCCCAGATCACACTTCGCGACAGTCGGGGCAGACGGCCTGGCCGTTGTCGCTCACCAGGTCGGGGACGAGCGACCCGCAGCTCTCGCAGACCCCTTGCGTCGGCGATCCGGAGGCGTCCGTCGTGGCGACCTCGCTCGCGGGGCTGACGCCGCCGTCCGACCCGACCATCTCCTCTTCTCTGCGCCGCGTTCCGCGGAGCGACTCGTCGTCGAGCGCCTCGCGGGCCCCGTCGCCCGTCCGCGGCGCTCCCGCGGCGAGCGCGTCGCCGGCGGTGACGACGCCGACCGCCTCGCCGCCCTCGACCGCCACGACGCGGTCGACTCCCTCGGCGACGAGCCGCTCCTCGACGGCCGCGAGCGAGTCCTCAGGCGTCACCGTCGGGAGCGGCGGGGACATCACCGAGCCGACAGTGGGCCCGTCGGTGTCGCCCGGGGTCCAGCCGTCCGCGTCGAGCAGCGCGCCGAGCGCGCTCTGACAGTCCAGCCGGCCGACCGGCTCACCGCCCCGGACGACCACGAGACAGCCTGTGCCCTCGTCCACCAGTAGGTCCGCCGCGTCCGCCAGCCGGTCCGACTCGCTCACGCCGAGGAACTCGCGATGCATCACGTCACGAACCGTGGTGTCTGTTCGCATGAGTCGTGGATCCGGGGCGATCGGCTAAAAGCTGCCCCCGGTATCGTTATACCGGCTCCGAACGTAGACAGCCGATCGGTGCCGAAACGGCCGATTTCGCGGCGACGACCGCGCGCCCGCGACGCCGACGCGGGACGAAGAGGAGGGTTCAAACCCTCCGGCGTTCGAGCGGGCACATGACCATTCCCTCGTTCGTGATCGGGATCGCGGGGGGGACCGGCGCGGGGAAGACGACCGTCTCCCGGCTCGTCACCCGTGACCTCGGCGACAGCGTCACCCGCATCCCGCTGGACAACTACTACGAGGACCTCTCGCACCTGGACTTCGAGGAGCGACAGTCGGTCAACTACGACCACCCCTCGGCGTTCGAGTGGGAGCTGCTCCGCGAGCATCTGGAAGCGCTCTTGGAGGGGCAGTCCGTCCGGATGCCCCAGTACGACTTCGAGATCCACAACCGGAAGGCGGAGCGCGTCCCGGTCGAGCCCACCGACGTGATCGTGCTCGAGGGGATCCTCGCGCTGTACGACGAGGAAATAAACGAGATGATGGACCTCCGGCTGTTCGTCGAGACCGACGCCGACGTCCGTATCCTGCGCCGGATCCGCCGGGACGTCATCGAGCGCGGCCGGGACCTGGAGGGCGTCATCGACCAGTACCTCTCGACGGTGAAGCCGATGCACGAGCAGTTCATCGAGCCCTCGAAGAAACACGCCGACGTGATCATCCCGGAGGGCGCCAACAGCGTCGCCGTGAACCTCCTCGAAGAGAAGCTCCGCGCCGAGGTCGAGGGCGACGCCGTCCGGAGCTGGGAGCGCGGGAGCCTGGAGGAGGAGCTCGGCGAGAAGCGCTCGCTCGACATGGACGACGACTGACGCGACGCTTCTCACCGCGGTGGAATCGGGGATGCGACTACGTGCGCCCGGCGCGTATCTCCGCCCATGATCCGAGCGATTATCGGCGTCGCCGGCGGACTCGCGGCGCTGCTCCCTGACCGGATCGTCGACGTCTTCCAACGGCTCGCGGTCGCGAACCCGGACGAGGTCGAACCACGGCCGGGGCTCCTCCCGACGCTTCGAGCCGAAGGCGCGCTCGTCGTCGCGATCGCTCTGACCGGCGGTCGCGTCTACGCGTGGATGCTGTACGTCGCCGGTGCCTTCGGTTCCCTGCTGCTCGCGTTCCCGCGACTGTACCGCGAGATGGCAGCGCGGTTCGTCTACGACGACCCGGACGCGGTCGAATGGAAGGTCGGGTTCGACGGCGTCCTCCGGCTCGTCGGCGCGCTGTACGTGCTGTGGGGGATCCGGGAGCTCCGCCGGCGCCGGGAGGGAGCGTAGCCTCCCTGCCTACCGCCGCCGACTCGCCACCCGTTCCTCCGCGGTCTCCGCGCTGACGACCTCGTAGAGGACCGCGCGCCCGCCGTCCGCCTTCGGACGGAGCACCCGACCGAGCCGCTGGGTGAACTCCCGCTCGCTGCCCGATCCGGAGAGCACGACCGCCACGTTCGCGTCCGGCACGTCGACCCCCTCGTCGAGGACGTTCGCGGCGACCACGCGGCCGTAGGTCCCCTCGCGGAAGCGCTCCAAGATCTCCCGGCGCTCTTTCACCCCCGTCTCGGCCGTGATCGCGGGCAGGAGGAACCGCTCCGAGAGCCGGTAGACGAGGTCGGTGTGCGCGGTGAAGACGATCACGCGGTCCCCGCGGTGGCGGTCGAGGATGGACTCCAACCGGTCGACCTTCCGGCGCGCGTTCATCATGATCTCGCGGGCCGCCTGCTTCGCGAGGAGGGCCTCTCGGGCGGCCGGGTCGTTCCCAGAGCGCTTCACCAGTTCCCGATAGTCGCTCCCGCTGGTGAACGTGATCCCCGCCTCGCGGACGTACTCGACGAAGGTGCCCTGTTCCTCCTCGTAGCGCTCGCGCTCCGCGGGCGTCAGCTCGACCTCGATCCGCCGGATGTCGTAGGGCGCGAGGTGGTCGCCCGCGAGGTCGTCGACGTCGAGCGCGTAGGCGCGGTCGCCGATCAGCTCCGCGACCGTCTCGTGGGCGCCGTCGGGGCGCTCGAACGTCGCCGTCAACCCGAGCCGCGCGGGCGCCGCGAGCAGCCGCGCGACGTCGCGGTACCCCTCGCCGCCGAGGTGGTGGACCTCGTCGAAGACGACGAGCTCGAAGGCGTCGCCGACGCCGTCGGCCTTCAGGTACGCCGAGTCGTACGTCGACACCGTGATCGCCTCGCGGCGCTGCTCGCCCCCGCCGAACCGACCGATCGGGACGTCGAACTCCCGCGCTAACTCCCGCTGCCACTGGTCGAGCAGGTCCACCGTGGGGACGACGACGAGCGTCGGGACGCCGAGCTCGACCATCGCGCGGATCGCGATCACGGTCTTGCCGGCGCCGGTGGGGAGCTCGAGCACGCCGCGGTCGCCCGCGTCGCGCCACGCCTCGAGCGCCTCGCGCTGGTACGCCCGCAGGTCGTAGTCGGTCGCGAGCGCGTCCGGCAGGCCGGCCTCGCGCGCGGCGCGGTCGCTCGCGTCCAACACGCGGTCCTCGACGCTCGCGCCGGCGATCTCCAGCGCCCGCCGGATCGCGGCGTAGCGGTAGGCGGGCGCCCGGCCGGTGCCCGAGCGCGGGTCGACCTCCACGCCCGGGAGCGGCGGGAGCGGCTCCGGGGCGTCGCCGTCGGCCGACGCGTCCGCGTCGCCCGTCGCCTCCCCGGCGTCGACCCGGATCGTGCCGTCCTCGTAGGTCAGCCGGACGTTCATCGCCGGACCTTGCCGACCGACTTACAAAGGGGCACCGCCTCTCGTCGGCATGCGCGCGGACGAACTCGACCCCGAACTCGCCGCCGTCGTCGAGGAGATCGAGGCGTTGGGACTCCCCGAGTGGCACGCGCTCTCGGTCGACGCCGCGAGACGCGTCGAGGACGAGGTGTTCGCCGGCGACGCCGAGCCCGCCGTCGTCGACGTCCGGGACCTCGCGTTCGACGGCCCCCACGGCGAGGTGCCGGTGCGGGTGTACCGACCGGAGGCGGCGGTCGACGCGGCCGGTGGCGGGGGCGACACCGAGGGGGCCGAGGACGCAAGCGACGACGCCGGCGCCCGCACGCTCGTCCACTTCCACGGCGGCGGCTGGACGCTCGGCACGCTCGACTCCATCGACGGGCCGTGCCGCGAGCTGGCGGCTCGCGCCGACGCGGTCGTCGTCTCCGTCGACTACCGGCTCGCGCCCGAGCACCCCTTCCCCGTCGCGGTCGACGAGGCGGCCGCGGCCGTCTCGTGGGTCGCCGACACCGCGGCGGCGTTCGGCGGCGACCCGGACCGGCTGGGCGTCTCCGGCACCAGCGCCGGGGCGACGCTCGCGCTCGCGGCGTGTCTCCACCGACGCGAGTTCGGCGACCCGCCCGTCGAGGTCGCCGGGCAGTTTCTGCTCTACCCGATCGCCGGCGACGACTTCGAGACGGACGCGTACCGCGAGAACGCGGACGGCCCGCTGCTCACCCGGGCGGACATGCGGTGGTTCTTCGACCGGTACCTCCGGAGCCCGGTGGACGCGTACAACCCGTTCGCGGTGCCGCTCCGCGCGGACGACCTCGGCGGGCTCCCGCCCGCGACCGTGGTCACCGCCGGGTTCGACCCGCTCAGGGACGACGGCGCCGCGCTCGCGGAGCGGTTCGGGGACGAGGGGACGCCGGTCGAACACCGTCACTACCCCGCGATGGCCCACGGGTTCTGCAGCCTCGCCGACCGAGTCGCCGTCGCCGAAGAGGCGCTGCGGGCGGTCGCGGGCGACGTCCACGAGCGACTGTAGCGGGCCGGGTCGCGCGGAGCGGCCTCAACGCGCGGAGCGGCCTCGACGTGCGGAGCGGCCTCGACGCGCAGAACGGCCCCGGTTGCGCGGTTTTCCCGATGCGCCCAAGTGACTGGACGAGAGAGAACTAATATGACGCTCATCGGTTCCGCCGTCACCTTCCTCGTCGGACTGCTCGTCGGCGGGCTGGCGATTTTCATCGCCGCAGCGGTCGTCACCGGGACGAAAAACTACGGCCACGCCGTGTTCACGGCGCTGTTCGGCGCCATCGTCTGGGCGCTGGCGGCGCTGTTCCTCTCGTGGATCCCCCTGATCGGCGACTTCACGCCGCTCATCGCGTGGGTGTGGCTGATCCGACGGCGCTACGGCGCTTCGTGGGTGCAGGCGGCGATAATCGGCCTCGTCGCGTGGGCCTCGGCGGTCCTCGTGCTCGCCGTCCTCCCGTTCGCCGGCGTGACCGACGCCGTGGGCGTTCCGTTCGTCCGGTCGCTCGGCACGGTCTGAGGGCGTCTCGCCGTCCCGTCGCTCACTCCGAGACGGTGGTCTTCACGATACTGACCGGCGCGGTGGACCGCCGGGAGACGCGCTCGGTCACGGAGCCGAGCATCCGGCGGTAGTCGCCGGAGCGCGTCTTCGAGCCCATCACCGTCAGGTCGATGTCCGCTCTGTCGATGTACCTCAGGATCTCCTCGTGGGGGACGCCGTACACCAGGTCGGTGACGACGTCGACGCCGGCGTCCTCGGCGTGGGCCGCCACCGCGTCGAGCGCCTCGCGGCCGCGCTCTTCGAGTGTCTCTCCGGCGCCCTCCGACCCGTCGACGAACTCGTCGCCGGAGTACGCGTTGACGATGTCGCTGTCGACGACGTACAGCACGTGGAGGGTCGCGTCGTACCGGTCCGCGGCGTCGACGGCGTGATCGATCGCCCGGTCGACGCCCTTGCTGCCGTCCGTGGGGAGCAGGATACGGTCGTACATGGGAGAGAATTCGCGCGGTCAGCGAATAAATCGGTCGCCGTTTCCCGAACCGTTAACACGCTTCCACGCGCCGGACCGTCCATGACAGAAGCCGCGGACCGGCTGTTCGTGAACGGGGAGATCCACACGCTGGCGGCGCCCGACGAGACGCACGAGGCGGTCGCGGTCCGGAACGGGGAGATCGTCCGGCTCGGCAGCACCCGCGACGTCGAGTTCCTCGAGGGGGTGGACACCGACGTCGTTGACCTCGACGGGCGCGTCCTCCTGCCCGGCTTCGTCGACGCGCACACTCACCTGACGACGGTCGGACGCTACCTCGTGCACGCGGACCTCTCGACGGCCGACTCGCCGGACGAGGCGGTCGACCTACTGGCGGAACGGGCGACGGAACTGGAACGCGACGCCGCCGAATCGGACGGCCCGGCGGACCCCGACGACCCGGTCCTCGGGTACGGCTACGACGAATCGACGTGGGACGAGGACCGCTACCTGACGCGGTCGGACCTCGATCGGGTCTCCGCCGACCGGCCCGTCGCCGCGTTCCGCGAGGACATGCACGTCGCCGCGGTGAACGGGGTCGTCCTCGACCGGTTCGCGGCCGCGCTCGACGCGGCGCCCGACGAGACGGTCCCGACCGACGGGAACGGCGAGCCGACCGGCGTCCTGCTGGAGAGCGCGATCGACCCGATCTACGAGGCGTTCGAGTCCGGACCGGCCGAGACCCGCGAGATCGTCGAGGCCGCGCTGGCCGACTGCGCCGCGAAGGGGATCACCGGGTTCCACGACATGGTGCGCAACTCCCACGCGCCGCGGGCCTACCGCGAGCTCGACGCGGCCGGCGAGCTGACCGCGCGGGTCCGGATCAACTACTGGAGCGACCACCTCGACGCGCTCCGCGAGGTCGGCCTCACGACGAACCACGGGAGCGACATGGTGGAGACCGGCGCGATCAAATCCTACACCGACGGGAGCTTCGGCGGGCGGACCGCGCGGCTCGCCGAGCCGTACGCGGACGACCCGGAGGAGACGGGTCAGTGGGTCGTCGACCCCGACGAGCTGGCGGAGACGGTGACCGCGGCGACCGAGGCCGGCTACCAGTTCACCGCCCACGCCATCGGCGACGAGGCGGTCGACGCGGTCCTCGACGCCTACGAGGGCGCGTCACGCGCCGACCCCGGCGAGGCGCGTCACCGGATCGAGCACGTGGAACTCGCGGACGACGCGGCGATCGACCGGCTCGCCGAGACGGGCGTCGTCGCCAGCGTCCAGCCGAACTTCCTCAAGTGGGCGGGTTCGGACGGGCTCTACGAGGCCCGGCTCGGGTCGGAGCGAACCGCCGCCACGAACCGCTACCGCGACATGCTCGACGCGGGCGTTCGCCTCGCGTTCGGTTCCGACGGCATGCCGATGGACCCCCTGCTCGGCGTCCACCACGCGGTCAACGCCCCCGCGGAGGCGCAGCGGCTGACGGTGACCGAGGCGCTGCGCGCGTACACTCGCGGGGCGGCGTACGCGGGCTTCGACGAGGACCGGCTCGGGACGGTCGCGGTCGGCAACCGCGCCGACCTCGTCGCCCTCGACGCCTCGCCGTGGGAGCGGTCGGCCGAGATCCGTGACGTCGACGTCGCGATGACGGTCGTCGACGGCGACGTCGTGTACGACGGGCGCTGATCGAGCGGAAACGACGGCCGGGCGACGGCGCGGCCGAGAGCGGTCCCATCGCGGCCCGGATTCGAACGTTCTGCGAAGGTGCGAGCACGCGTCAGGCGTCGGTCCTCTCTCACACGTCGGTCCCGCTCCGAGCGGTGGCCGGGGTGTTCGAAGTCGAGTACTCTCACAAAACGGCTCATAAGAAATTCTCACTGGGTACTGTATAATTGAAGAAAAAATTTATACAATACGCGCCCTTGAAACGGATACCTTCCGGAGCTGTCACTCGAATGCCAACGCTCGAATCGACCGACATCGATACGGAGCTCAGCCTTTTCAAATACGACGGACTCGAGCGACTCCCGGCGGAGTACCGGGAGCTCGGTCCGGACGAGCGGCGCCCCAGACTCGACGCCGCGCGCGACGCGCTCGGCGACGACGTCGTCGTCCTCGGCCACAACTACCAGCGGAGGGAGATCGTCGAGAACGCGGACTTCGTCGGCGACTCGTACCAGCTCTCGACGCGGGCGGCCGAGACGGACGCGAGCCACGTCGTCTTCGGCGGCGTGACGTTCATGGCCGAATCGGCCGACATCCTCACCGACGAGAGCCAGACCGTCCACCTGCCGTCGATGGAAGCGTCCTGCCCGATGGCCGGGATGGCCGAGGCGCTCCAGGTCGACGCGGCGTGGGCGGAGCTGACGGCGGCCGCGGGCGCAACGGAGATCGTTCCGGTGACGTACATGAACTCGTACGCCGATCTGAAGGCGTTCTGCGCCGATCACGGCGGACTCGTCTGCACGTCCTCGAACGCCGCGGACGCCTTCGAGTGGGCCCTCGACCGAGGCGACGCGGTGCTTTTCCTCCCCGACAAACACCTCGGGTACAACACCGCCGTCGACCTCGGGATCGACGACGCGACCACCGTGTGGGACCCGTGGGACCCGGCGGGTCAAGACGCCGACGCGGTCGCCGACAGCGACGTGATCCTCTGGGAGGGGTACTGCCAGGTCCACGAGCGGTTCCGACCGGAGCACGTCGCGGAGGTGCGCGAGTCGCACCCCGACGCGGAGGTCGTCGTTCACCCCGAGTGTCGACACGACGTCGTCGCGGCCGCCGACACCGTGGGGTCGACGGCGACCATCCGCGAGACGGTCGCGTCCGCGGAGCCGGGCGAGACGGTCGCCATCGGGACGGAGGTCCACCTCGCGAAGCACCTCAACCGGTGGCATCCCGAGGTCGAGGTCGTCCCGCTGTGCGGCGACGCCTGTATGGACTGCAACGCGATGCGCCAGATCGACCCGAACTACCTGCTCTGGATCCTCGAAGAGCTCGTCGCGGGTCGGGACCGGAACGTGATCGAGGTCGCGCCGGCCGAGCGGGAGTCGGCCGCGACGGCGCTCGACCGCATGCTGGAGCTATGAGCGGGACGACGACCGCGCCGCCGGACGGCGCACGGACCGAGGTCCTCGTGATCGGGGCCGGTATCGCCGGGTGTGCGACCGCGCTGGCCGCGGCCAGGGCCGGCGCCGACGTGACCGTGGCGACGAAGGCGAGCCGCCCGGCCGACGCGAGCAGCTACTGGGCACAGGGCGGGATCGCCGTGACCACCGAGGACCCGGCGTCGTTCCGCCGCGACGTCCTCGCCGCCGCGGCCGGCGAGGCGGACCCGGAAGCGGTCGAGATCCTGGTGCGCGAGAGCCGCGACGCCGTCGCCGACGTGCTCGTCGACACCCTCGGCGTGCCGTTCGATCGCTCCGCGGGTCGGGCGAGTGACGACGCGGACACCGCCGACGGGCGGCTCGACGGGCTCGCCCGCTGTCGCGAGGGCGGTCACTCCGCCGACCGGATCGTCCACGTCGACGCGTCGACCGGGGAGCACGTCCTCCCGCCGTTCCTCGATCACCTCGACGGGCTCGACGCGGTGCGCGTGCTGCAGGACACGGCGGTCCTCGACCTGCTCGGCGACGGGGGGAGCGTCGAGGGGGCGCTGCTCGAACGCGGCGGGGAGACGGGAACCGTCGCGGCCGGCGCGACGGTCCTCGCCACCGGCGGGATCGGCGCCTGTTATGGGACGTCGACGAACCCGGACGGAGCGACCGGCGACGGGATCGCCATGGCGGCGCTCGCGGGCGCGACGGTCGCCGACGCGGCGTACGTCCAGTTCCACCCCACGGCGTTCCCCGGCGGCGACGATCCGGGCGCGACCGGGGTCGAGGCCGACGCCGACCCGTTCCTCGTGAGCGAGGCCGTCAGAGGCGCCGGCGGGGTCCTCCGGAACGGCGACGGCCAGCGATTCATGCCGGCGGTACATCGGGACGCCGAGCTCGCGCCGCGCGACGTCGTCGCCCGAGCCGTCGCCGACGAGCGACGCGAGACCGACGGCGTCACCCTCGACGTCGCGGGGATCGGGTTCGCGGAGCGGTTCCCCGACCTGGCGGCGACGTGCGCTGACCGGGGCATCGATCCCGCCGACGGGATCCCCGTCGCGCCCGCGCAGCACTTCCTCTGTGGCGGCGTGGCGGTGGACGAGCGCGGCCGCGCCTCGGTCGACGGTCTCTTCGCCGTCGGCGAGTGCTCTCGCACCGGCGTCCACGGCGCCAACCGGCTCGCCTCCACGGGCCTGCTGGAAGGGCTCGTCTGGGGGCTTCGCGCCGGCGAAACGGCCGCGACGGAGGCCGAGCGACCGGCGGTCTCGCCGTCGGTCCCCGACCTCCCGACCGACGATCCGGAGCTGCCGGCGAACTTCGAGGCGGCGAAGTTCGACCGGCTTCGCCGCACGATGGACGAGCGCCTCGGCGTGGAGCGGACCCGGGAGGGGATCCGGAGCGCGGCGGCCTCGCTGCGTCGACTGAAGGGCGAGGTGGACGCGTACGCCCGGACGCGTCGGAGCCGCGAGTTGGCCGAACTCCGGAACGCGGTCGTCTGCGGGCTCCTCGTCGCGCGCGACGCCGCCGAGGCCCCGTCGGCCGGCTGCCACCGCCTCGTCGACGCGGACGGCGGCCGAGGAGCGGCCTCGAGACCGGACGGCGGCCGACCGGACCGCGCCGGCGTCCACGGCCCACGGGGGGGTGGGGACGAGTGCTGACCGAGGCGACGATCGAGTCGTGGCTCCGCGAGGACGTCGGTCACCACGACGTGACGAACGACGTGCCCGGGGAGACGACCGGTCGCTTGGTCGCCTCGGAGTCGGGGGTCGCGGCCGGAATCGAGGCGGCGACTCGGGTGTTCGACGCCCTCGACGCGGACGCCGAGGCCCTCGTCGCGGCGGGCGACTCGGTGGAACCGGGCGAGACGGTCCTCCGGGCGACCGGTCGGGCGCGGTCGGTCCTGCGCGCGGAGCGCGTCGCGGTCAACGTCGCCGGGCACGCTTCGGGCGTCGCGACGCTGACGCGCGAGGCGGTCCGCCGAGCGGCGACGGCGAGCGACCCCCCGACCGTCGCGGCGACGCGGAAGACCACGCCCGGGCTCCGCGGCGTGGAAAAGCGCGCCGTTGCGGCCGGCGGCGGCGACACCCATCGGCTCGGTCTCTCGCACATGGTGATGGTGAAAGACAATCACGTCGCCGAACTGGGGCTCGAATCCGCGGTCGAGCGACTCCGCGCGCGCGCCTCGTTCGCGACGAAGGTGGAGGTCGAGGCCGAGTCCCCCGAGACGGCGGCGCGTGCCGCCGATGCGGGAGCCGACATCGTGCTCCTCGACAACATGGATCCGGAGACGACGCGGCGGGCGGTCCGACGCACTCCCGAGGACGTTCTCACTGAGGCGAGCGGGGGAATCGGAATCGACGAGGTCGAGACGTACGCGGCGACCGGCGTCGACGTCGTCTCGCTCGGGTCGCTCACTCACGGCGCGCCCGCGCTCGACTATTCGTTCCGAACCGAGGGCGAAGCGGGTCCGATGTAACCGCAAGCGCTGCCAGAAGACAGTAGTTATTAATCATGTAGTTCGTACGGTCGACTATGGCAGAGATAGCCATCGAGTACGCGGCCGGCAGCCGCCTCCAGCCGGAAGCGGAGACAGCCCGACGCCTGATCGACTCCTACCTCGGCGACCGACCCGACGTCGACGGGGTGACCCTTCGCCCCTCCGGCGACTCGGTGTTCTGCGTCAGCGTCGAGGGCGACCGGATCTGGTGTACGGACCCGCGTGAGTGGATCGACGCGATGGCGGCCGTCACCGCGGCCCGGCGGCGGCTCTCCGAGCTATCGTAAGCGGTCGGTCCCCCGGAATCGATCTCCCGGCTTCCCCGCGTCGCCTCCCAGGTCAGTCGGCCCGCGCCGCCGCGTGGGTCCGCACGAACTCCCGGAGGAGCTTGCCCGCTACCGCCGCGGCCTGCCCGTCGTCGCGGTCGTTCACCTCGACGACGTCGAAGCCGTCGGCGCGGGGCGCGACCGCTCGCACGAGGTCGCGCGCCTCGCGCGGGGCGAGCCCGAACGGCTCCATCGTCCCCGTGCCCGCCGCGAAGCCGGGGTCGAGCCCGTCGACGTCGACGGAGCAGTACACCGAGTCGCCCGCGAAGGGGCCGTCGCCGTCCCCTCCGGTGGTCTCGTCGAGCCACGCGCGCGCCTCTTCCGGCGGTACGACCTCGACGTCGGCGTCGGCGGCGCGGTCCCACTCCTCCTCGGAGCCGGTGCGCGCCCCGACGATCACGGCCCGGTCGACGCCGAGGTCGTCGAGACAGCGGCGCGTGACGCACGCGTGGCTCCACGGGTTGCCGCCGTAGGCGTCGCGCAGGTCGAGGTGGGCGTCACAGACCACGAGCACGTCGGGTTCGACCGCCTTCACGCCCGCGTAGGTAACTGTGTGCTCGCCGCCGAGGGCCAGGGGGACGGCGTCGTCGATGGCGACGCTCCGCAGCTCGGCCGCGAGGTGGTCGAGGTACGCCTCGACGTCGTCCCACGAGTTGACGTCGCCGGCGTCGTGGACGCCGAGCGCGGAGAAGTCGCTGTCCGTTCTACGGTCGTAGTCGTCGTACGTCTCGGCGAATCGCCGGATCCGGTCCGGTCCGAACCGGGTACCCGGCTGAAACGTGGTCGTGGCGTCGAGGGGAGCGCCGACGACCACGTAGGAAGCAGCCTCGCGGTCGGTCGTCGCTCCGGGGAACATGCTCGACTACCCGACGACCTTGCGCTGGCCCTCGTACTCGAGGTACTCGATGGTGTCGTCCGAGGAGAAGTCCTCGCCCTCGGGGATGCGCATCGTGAACGTCTCGTAGGTGTCGAGGTCCATGACCTGCGCGTCGTTTCCGGAGACGGAGACGACCTGGCCCTGCTTCCGCTCGATGATCGGGACCCAGACCTTCGCGTCGACGGGCTGGGAGAGCGATCGCTTCTTCTCGTCGAAGACGCCCTTGCCCTCGACGCGCGCCTTCGCGCTTCCGTGTTTCCCCGGCTTCGCAGTGCTGTAGTGATTGATTTTGCAGGGCGAACTGTCCATCATCACGTAGCTGCCCTCCTGGAGTTCGCGAACCTGCTTCTGCTCTCGCGGCATGCCCGCTACTTTTTCCGGCGCGGGTATAAACGGTTTGGAACGGCGCCGAGGCCGGCGTTCGGGCTCGCGGTCGTCCCGTCGGAGACGCGGGCGCCGAGGCCGGCGATCGGGCTCGCCGAACTACGGGTCCAGCTCGTCGACGTACTCTTGGGGTTCGTCCTCGTCGTCCGCGTTTCCGTCCGGGGGGACGAACTGTCCGGTGAGGAGGTAGCTGGCGAGGAAGAGACCGATGAACCCGATCCCGACGGCGGCGGTCGTCCGCACGACGAACGGGAAGTCGATCCACCAGAGGGCGCGGTCCGCGATCAGCATGACGACGACGGCGAATAACAGCGCCTTCTGCTCGTCGGTCGGGTCGCGGACGAAGCCGACGACCTCCTCTTTGAGGTCACCGAGGAACCCCATCTCAGGCACCTCCGTCCGCGTCGGCTCCCTCGATCACGCGGCTCACGCGGTCGAGTCCCTGCTTGAGATCCTCGGTCGGGAGCCCGAAGCCGATCCGGAACCGGTCCGGGAAGCCGAACAGCCCGCCGGGCGCGAGCACGACGCTCTCCGTCTCCACCACGGTTCGGCAGAACGCCTCGGCGTCGTCGAAGCCGTCGGGCACCGTCACGAACCCGTTGACGCCGACGGGGTCGTACCAGTCGAGGCCGTGGCGGTCGATCCAGTCGGCGACCATCGCGTGGTTCGTCGCCGCCAGCTCGCGGTTCTCCGCTAAGATCCGCGGTTCGCGCCGCCCGAGCGCCTGCTTCGCGACGTGCTGGCCGAGCAGCGACGGGGAGATCGTGGTGTAATCCTTCCACTGCCACGCCCGCTCGACGATCGCTTCCGGGCCGGCGATCCAGCCGAACCGGAGCCCCGCGAGCCCGTACGCCTTCGTGAGGCTCGTCGTCGAGACGCCGTGCCGCCCGAAGCTCGCGACCGGGGGCTGCGGCTCCGCGGCGAGCAGCCGGTACACCTCGTCACAGAGGAGGTACGCGTCGCGGTCGACGGCGACGTCGTAGACCGCCCGCATCGCCGCCTCGTCGTGGTACCGACCGGTGGGGTTGTTCGGGTTGTTCACGACGATCACGGCGGTGTCGTCGCGGGCCGCCTCGGCGACCGCGTCGGCGTCGAGCTCCCATTCCGGCGGCTCCAGTTCGACGCGGGTCACCTCGCCGAACGCCTCGGGGACCGCGTGGAGCGCCTGATAGGTCGGTGTCACCACGACCGCGTGGGTGCCGGACCCGACCGCGTCGCCGCTCGCCCCGCCGTCGCCGCTCGCCCCGCCGTCGCCGGGGGCACCGCCGAGCCCCCGCTCGTCGCCGAGCAAGGAGAGGAACGCGAGGAAGTTCGCCTCCTGCGTGCCGCAGGTGAACAGCACCTCGTCGGCGCTCCGGCCGTAGCGGTCGCCGACCGACGCGCGGAACCCGGGGTCGCCGTTGGTCGGGATGACGTAGTCCAGCCGGCCGGGGTCCAGGTCGAACCGGCTCGCGTCCAGCGAGCGGATCCCGCTCTCGGCCAACATGATGTCGGCCTCGTGCTCGTACTCCGCGAACCAGCGTTCGAGGCCGAACGGGTCGATGCGCATACCGGACGTGAGAGTGGCGCGAGGTTAGGTGCTGCGGTCGCTCATGACCGTCTCGGAAGAGGAGACCCCCCTGAAGCAGGGTGGGAACCGACGCCGAGACACCGCGGACACCACCATCGCAACGACTTTTGCCGGCGGATGGGACTCCAAACCATGATTCTCAACCGGGGGCGACTGCTGGGTACGCTGCTCGTCGCGGTGGCCGCGCTCACGGCGGTCGTGTTGGCGGAGGTGTTGCGGACCGTCGTCTTCGCTGTCACCGTCGCATACGTCCTGTACCCGGTTCGCCAGCGACTCGTCGGACGGGGAGTGTCCACTCGGATCGCGTGCGTCGTCACGACCGTCGTCGCCTTCGTCGCCGCCGTGCTTCTCGTGGTTCCGCTGCTCTATGTGCTGTATCGGCGACGGGCGGAGCTGATCGAGATCCTCGGGCAGATCCCCGACGTCGTCCCGATCAGCGTCGGCGAGTTCGAGCTGGTCATCGAGACGGTGCCGTACGTGGCGGCCGCCGAGGTGTGGGTCCGGCAGGTCGCGCTCGCCGTCGCGGCCGCGGCGCCGCGGCTCGCGCTCGAACTCGTCGTGTTCACGTTTCTCGTGTACGGTATCCTCTACCGACCAGGAGGGGTCGAAACCGCCGTCTTCAGCGTGGTCCCGTCAGAGTATCACGACATCCCGACGCGGCTCCACGAGCGGACGCGAGAGACGTTGTACTCGATCTATGTCCTGCAGGCGGCGACGGCGTCGGCGACGTTCGTGCTCGCGTTCGCGGTGTTTTGGGCCCTCGGATACGGCTCTCCGGTCCTGCTGGCCGTCATCGCTGGCGTCCTCCAGTTCATCCCCGTCGTCGGCCCGAGCGTGCTCGTTGTCGCGCTGGGCGCGGGAGACCTCCTCGCCGGGGAGACGGCGCGGGCGATCGCAGTGCTGGCCCTCGGCCTCGTCGTCGTCTCCTTCGTCCCCGACGCGGTGATCCGGACGCAGCTCGCCGACTGGACCGGACGGATCTCTCCGGGACTGTACTTCGTCGGGTTCGTCGGCGGTATCCTCACCCTCGGCGCGATCGGACTCATCGTCGGCCCCCTCGTCGTGTCGCTGCTGCTCGAAGTGATCGACATGCTCTCCGAAGGCAATGGGACGTCGGGTCCGCCGGAGGTGGCGACCGAACCGACGGAGTGACGCGACCGTGACGAACCGGCCGACGGCGCACGGCTCGTACGATCGTCGTCCGCCCCACCGGCACCGCTTTCCCGCTCCCGACCCTCGTTCGAACGACTGATGTCCCCGATGGATCCACCGGCTCTGACGGAGCCACCCGCCGCCCTCGCGGAAGCCCCGCATCTCTCGACTCGACGACTCGACGACCTCGCCGAGCGCGTCCGCCGCGCGGACGCGACAGAGCCGGCCGGTTCGGCGGACGCGCCCGACGAGAGCGACGCCCTCGACGTGATCGCGCCGGCGACGGCCGAGCGGATCGGTTCCGTGCCCGCCTGCGACGGCGACGACGTGAACGCCGCGGTCGACCGCGCGCGGGCGGCGCAGGCGGAGTGGGCCGAGACCCCCGCAACCGAGCGCGCGGCCGTCATCGACCGCTTCGGCGACCTCGTGCTCCGGCACCGCGAGCGGCTCCTGGACCTGCTCCAGCTGGAGACCGGGAAGTCCCGGCGCACCGCGGTCGAAGAGCTGCTGGACGTGCCGACCGGGTGTACCTACCTCGCGAACGAGGCGCCCGGCGCGCTCGCCGAGGAGCGCCGTCGCGGGGTCTTCCCCGGGCTCGCGACCGCGACGGTCACCTCCGACCCGGTGGGCGTCGTCGGCGTCATCTCGCCGTGGAACTATCCGCTGGTGCTCTCGATGGCCGACGCGCTCCCGGCGCTCGTCGCTGGCAACGCGGTCGTCTGCAAGCCCGACGAGAAGACGCCGTACGGCGCCCTCGCGCTCTCTGAGCTGTTGGAGGTCGCCGGCCTCCCCGACGACGTCTTCCAGGTCGTCACCGGCGAGGGGGCGACGGTCGGACCCGCGCTGATCGACGCGGTCGACTACGTGGCGTTCACCGGGGGCACCGAGACGGGGCGGACCGTCGCCGAGCGCGCCGGCCGGAACCTGATCGACTGCTCGCTGGAGCTCGGCGGCAACAACCCCCTCGTCGTGCTCGGCGACGTCGACGTCGACGAGGCGGCGCGCGGCGCGGTGGACGCCTGCTTCTCGAACGCGGGGCAGCTCTGTCTGGCCGCCGAGCGACTCTACGTCGAGGAGTCGGCCTACGACCCGTTCCTCGACGCGTTCGTGCGCGAGACGGGGGCGCTCACCCTCGGCACCGGCTACGACTACGACGACGACCTCGGCTCCCTGATCAACGCCGACCAACTCGACCGGGTTCAGGACCACGTCGACGAGGCCCGGGAGGCGGGCGCGACCGTGGAGACCGGCGGGCGCCACAGGCCGGACGTGGCGCCGTACTGCTACGAGCCGACCGTCCTGACCGACGTCGAGCCGGACGCGACGGTCGCCTGCGAAGAGACGTTCGGACCGGTGGTCGTCGTGACGCCGGTCCCGGACGCGGCCGCCGCGGTCGCCGCCGCCAACGACTCGCTGTACGGCCTCAACGCGAGCGTGTGGACCGCCGACCGCGAGCGCGGCGCGGCGGTCGCCCGCGAGATCGACTGCGGCACCGTCAACGTCAACGACGGTTTCCTCGCGACGTGGGGCGCGGCCGACGCGCCGATGGGCGGGTTCGGCGACTCCGGACTCGGCCGCCGCCACGGCCCGGAGGGGATCCGGCGGTACACCGAGTCGCGGACGGTCGGGGTCTCCCGCGTCGGTCCGCTCGGCTTCCCCGACCGGCTCCCGACAGGGTGGTTCGTCAGGGGCGCCTTCGCGGCGACCTCGCTCGGCCGAAAAGCGAGCCGGGGCGTGCGGCGGCTCAAAGAGCGGATCGGGCTGCGGTAGCTCCGGTCTCCGTGGAAGAGCGAGCCGCCGCTCCGACCTGCGGATTCAAGGCCGTCGGCTGTCACGTGACACCATGGCAGGACCTGACCCCGCCGAACTGCGGCGGGTCGTCGACGCGTTCCCCGCGGCAGACGGCGACACGGCCGACGGCGACGCGACAGACGGCGACGCGGCAGACGGCGTCGACGACCTCCTCGACGGGACGTACGGCAGGATGAGACGCGACTGGTACCCCGAACTCGCGGAGCTGACGGCGGCGTACGCCGCGGGCGACGTCCTCCGCGAGGACGTGCTCGAACACGTCGAGGCGGTGCCGTCGTTCCGGCTCTCCGACGGCGCGGCGCCGCTCCCGGGGAACCGGCGAGCGCTGGCGGCGGCGGACGAGGCGGCCGACGAGGTGGCCGAGGTCGCCGGCTGGTACGCGACGCTGCGATCGATGCTCGACGACGACCCCGACGACCTGACCCGCCTCGAAGGACTGCTCCACGGCTTCGGCTACGTCCTCGCGCACGGGCTCTTCCTCGGCGCGTCGTCGCCCGCGCGGGTCGTTCGGCGGCTCCGACTGGCGTACCGGTCCGTCGGCGTCAGCATCGACGAGACCGAACGCGAGGCCGGCGCCGAGCGGACGACGTTCACCTGTCCGTACCGTGGCGTGGGCGCGCGGAGGTACGGCGAGAAGTGGGTGTGTCACGAGAAGCTCGACCGCGTCGACGACGGGTACGTGACCTACCTCGCGGAGCGGGGGATCGACTACCAGCGGCCGCGGGACTGCGACGGGAGCGACCGGTGTTATTCCACCGTCGCGCGCGACGGCCCGGAGCTGTGGTGGCCGAAGACCGCTCCCGCGGCGGTTCGCGCCCGCTCGTGACCCGCGATCGACGACGGCCACGGCTGCGAGCGGGGGCGAACGCGACGCGCTCGGGCGACACACCGACCACGGCGACCGACGACGAGCCGCTGGCACACCGGATCCAGCGCGGCTACGCGGCGTGGGCGCGGGTCTACGACTGGTTCGCGCGGGCGACCGCGTCCGTCGGCGGGGTGCGGGCGGGCTGCGTCCGGGCGCTCGACCTCGACCCGGGCGACACCGTCGTCGAGTTCGGCTGCGGGCCGGGCGTCAACGTCCCGTCGCTCCGGGCGGCCGTGGGCCCGACGGGGCGCGTCGTCGGCGTCGACATCACCGGCGCGATGCTCGACCGGGCGCGACGGCTGGCCGAGCGGCGCGGGTGGGAGAACGTCGAGTTCGTGCGCGGCGACGCCACCGACCCGCCGGTCCGCTCGGCGGACGCCGTCCTCGCGACGTTCGTCACGTCGCTGTTTCCCGACCCGTACGCCGCCGTGAGCGAGTGGTGCGCGCTGGCCGACGGCGTCGTCGTCGCGGCGTTCGCGCCGCGAGGGAGTCGGCCCGCGAACGCCGCCCTCTCCGCGTTCACCCGCCTGAACGGGCGGCTGTTCGACGCGAAGGGAGGCGACCCGCTCGCCCAGCTTGACGCGCGGACGGCGGCCGCGCGGCGGGCGCTCGCGGACAACTCGGAGCGGCTGACGGAAGAGCGGTACCTGTTCGAGACGATCACGGTGTACGCCGGGCACGGACGTGCGGTCGGCCCGACCGAATAACGCGGGACCGACGGACGGGTCCCCGAGCGGAACGCAACGTTTAGCGCGTCCCCGGTCGCAGTGGCGGGCATGAGCTTCTTCGAGACGCTGGCGGCCCGGATCGAGTCGACGGACAGCGTCGTCTCGGTCGGGCTCGACCCCGACCCGAGCCGGCTCCCCGAGTTCGTCGTCGACGCCGACCTGCCCCGGTGGGCGTTCAACCGCCGGATCATTGACGCGACGCACGAGCACGCCGCCTGCTACAAGCCGAACGCCGCCTTCTACGAGGACGCCGATGGCTGGCGCGCGCTCCGGGAGACGATCGCCTACGCGCACGGCAGAGACGTCCCCGTCCTCCTCGACGCCAAGCGCGCCGATATCGGCAACACGACCCGGCGGTACGCCGCCGCGCTCGACGACGCCGACGCGATCACCGTGAATCCGTACCTCGGCCGCGACTCCCTCCAGCCGTTCCTCGACCGCGCGGAGAAGGGCGTGTTCGTCCTCTGTCGCACCTCGAACCCGGGCGGGAGCGACCTCCAGGACCTCGAACTCGCCTCCGGCGAGCCCCTCTACGAGCGCGTCGCGGCGCTCGCGGACGTCTGGAACGCCAACGACAACGTCGGGTTGGTGGTCGGCGCGACCGCGCCCGAGGAACTGGCGGAGGTCCGCGAGATCGTCCCGGAGATCCCTTTCCTCGTCCCCGGCGTGGGCGCGCAGGGCGGCGACGCGGAGGCCGCCGTCGAGCACGGGCTCGCGAGCCGCCCAGGCGCCGCCGTCGACGTCGGGCTCGTCAACTCCTCTCGGGGGATCATCTTCGCCGGTGAGGAGTCGAGCCGCCCGGGCGACGAGGCGACGTACGTCGGCGCCGCGGGCGACGCCGCGAAGCGACTCACAAAGCGGCTGAACCGGCACCGGTAGGCGGTTCGTCGACGGCCGGTCGGTCTCGGGCCCGGTCTACTGCTGGTGTCCCTGCACGCAGATCGTGCAGGCGCCCGCGGCGTCGTTCCAGTGGTCGTCGCAGACGGCGTTCCCGCACCGCGGGCAGGTGTGTCGGGCGGTCGCGGCCTCGCACACCTGACAGAGTCCAGTGACGCTCATACGCCTCTCACCGGTCGCGTGCCTTATCAGGATCGGGGTCAACTCGGGCGTATGCGCCAGTTCGTCGTCATCGGTCACGACGCGCCCACCGATCCGGACGAGATCTCGCTGTCGGACCTCCCCGGCACGGGGCGGCTCGACCTGCTCTGTCGGTGCGTCGCGACCGGCGTCTTCCTCTCGCACGGGATCCGCGAGGCCGTGCGGGTCAACCTCGTCGTCGCCGACGAGCTCACCGTCACCTTCGACGCGGACAGCCTCCGCCACCTCCACCCGGACGAGCGCAACGTCGCCGCCCGGGTGCGCGACGCGCTCGACGCGACGGCCGACGCCATCGGCCACATGCCCGCGGACGTCTCGCCGGGGGTCGAGCTCCGCCGGATGGGGCTCGACGCGACCCTCGGTCGGCTGCTCGACGCCGGCGGGACGGGTGCGGCCGCCGATCCGACGCTCGTCCAGCTCCACGAGGACGGCGAGCCCCTCGTCGACGCCGCGCCCCCGACGGACCCCGTGTTCGTGCTCTCGGACCACCGCGATTTCACGGACGAGGAGGAGGAACTGCTCGCGGCGCGCGCGGATCGCCGGGTGCGCGTCGGTCCCGAGCTGCTCCACGCCGACCACACCGTCTCGGTCGTACACAACTGGCTCGACACCGATGGCTACGAGTCCTACTGACCGCCGGACCACGACCGCGCCCGCGACCGACGGTCGGTTCGCGGTCCCCCTGCGCGGGGTCGCCGTCGACTCCGAGACGCGCTGCGCGCACTGGGACGACGCCGTCGACGTTATCGCGCTCCGCTTCGGGTGCTGTGAGACGTACTACCCCTGCGACGCCTGCCACGACGCCGCGGCCGACCACGAGGCCGAGCCGTGGCCCCGCGACCGGTTCGGCGAGCCGGCGGTGCTCTGCGGCGTCTGCGGGGCGACCCTGTCCGCTCGCGAGTACCTCGACGGCGACAGCGAGGCGCGACGCGCCGCTGGCAGCGAGGGACACAGTCCCTCGGGCAACCGGGCTTCGCCCGGTGACGACGCCTGCCCGCGCTGCGGCGCCGACTTCAACCCCGGCTGTCGCAAGCACCGGGACCGCTACTTCGAGGTGTGACGGGAGCGGAGCGCGACCACGGCGACGACGATTTATAAGTGTCCACGCGGTGCGGTGGCGCGCTCCGGTGAGCGCCGCCCCGCGGCGCGACTCCGAGCGCGAGGGAGTCGGTCGCTCGGAGCGACGCAGAGAGCGACCGACGAGGCTGGGGAGGCGTGAGGTGCGGTCGCTGCGCGGGTGGGTGGGATTCAAAGGGGCAGTCGCGATTCCCGCGAGCATCGCGAGCGGGAAGACGGGAGACGGAGTCTCCCGGAAGGGCGAAGCACGCCGATGCAAGGACCGCAAGGAGTGAGTCAAACGAACGACTGAGGACCACAGCGAGGCGCACGAGCCGTCGCGGCTGGGGCTTTGGAAGTGTTCACCGCAGATCCGGTCTCACCCGTTTATAAACAAGCGCCGACGGCTTCGGAGGCGTCCGCGGTCGCCGTCGATTCTCGACTGCCCCCCTTTTCGGAAGGATTAAAAGAACGAGCGGCCTTCTGTCAAACGCGGGCCGGTGGGGTAGCTTGGTATCCTTCGGCCTTCGGGTGGCCGTAACCACGATTCAAATTCGTGCCGGCCCATTTTCACCCCACTTCGCAACGACGAGCGCTAGCGAGGAGTCCGTAGTGGGCGTGAGACTGCCAGCGGGCGAATTTGAATCAGTGAGCAAATCGAAGATTTGCGACCGTGATTCAATATTCGTGCCGGCCCACTTCTCCCGCATCCGTTTTAATCTTCTCCGTACCGGGAGGTGACTCGCGCGCCGTCTCCGGAGCGACAGTCACGATCCGCGCCCGCCGAAATCCGATTGGTGGTTGACCACGGCGAAGATCGCGTCGGGCTAGGAATGTGCTCGATTTGCGAACTCGTCGGTGAGTGGATGCTTAGACAGACCGCAACGAGCCTCAGTGACCGTGCGGCGCCGCAGCACCGGTCTGACCTGCGGCCAGTCGTACAATCGCAATGACCTCCTAACACACCGTTAAGAAATAAATAGTGTTTGATAAAAATGAAATTCATGTTAACTCATATATTTGCTCGCGGTCATCATCCCGACTCACTCGGTGTTTTAAAATGACCGAGACCCCGTTCCGTGACCGTCTACACGAAGACGATCCAGAGTATCGCAGGGAACACGCCTCGCATCGTTGTACCAAGTGCGACTGGCAGGTGTTCAGCCATGAAAAGTATGAGTGCTCCTACTGTGGCGATGACTACTGCCCGGACCATCGACTCCCTGAGAAACACGACTGTATCGATTTCAGTACCTACGTAGCGTCAGAAAAAAACATCTCAAGCGCACGGCTTACTGATTCACCGTCAGAGAAGCAGTCATTTCGGGCGCATATGCCAGAGATCCCGATTCAAGAACTCGCCGAGCGCACACGAGAGCGACGAGAGCAGATTGAGACGAAACAGGACAAAATCAAACAGGAACAGAAAGAGCAGTTTGCTAGCCCAGACGTGAATTTGGACGGGAGTCTCTCGGAACCAGAGTACGAGGAGGATATCCAGTCCATCGGGAATGAAGGGAGAAGCAACACCGAAACGGCGAGCGGAGCGAATATCACAAAGATTGTCCTACTGCTCTTGGTAATTCTCGGATTGGCTATTGGCGTGTACGTGACCGTACTGTAGGTTTGCGTACTGAGAGTCCTGTTCCCGAGCGTGCTGCGGTGCTGTGAGAGCGCTTGAAGATGTGAGACCAACACTCGTCTCAGAATCGACAAAAGGGGGGCGGTTTTGCCCTCCTACAATGAGGATGGTCTGACCAACGAGGTTGTACACAATTTGTACCGACGTACTGACGAGAATATCTCGATTGAGGAAGTGACTGACAGAACGGAGCCACAGGAATCCAGAAATCACAGTACCGACAAAAGAATGTCGGGGCCGAGCGTGGGTGATTTAGATTAGCAACGAAGGTAACGGGCCCACATCTCTTTATCAGTGTAGGACATTAACACAATATGAAACGAACCGGGGGAAAGCTACGGATCCTCTTGGCGGTGGGGATCATCCTGCTCGCGGGGTGTGCGGGCGCAGTACCCGGCGATCAGACGTCGACGGAACCGGACACCGGCGGCGATACGGCGAACGGCACCGTCGAAGTCCATTACATCAACGTCGGACAGTCGGTCAGTACGCTCGTCGTCGGCCCCGAGGGAGAGACGATGCTCGTCGACACTGGCCACTACAACGACGACGGGGAGTACGTGTTGCGGTACCTCCAACGACACGACATCAGCCGCATCGACCACCTCGTCACCTCGCACAACGACGCGGACCACATCGGCGGCAACGCGGCGGTCATCGAGTACTACGAGACCGAGGCGGACGGGATCGGAGCGGTCTACGATCCGGGTATCGCCGCGAGCACGCAGACGTACGGCGAGTACCTCGACGCCGTCGAGGAACACGACGTGACGCTGTACGAGACCCGCGAGGGGGACGCCCTCTCGTTCGGCGAAGTCGACGTCGACGTCCTCGGACCGCCGGAGCCGTACCTCGAAGACGAGGCACGCAACGAGAACAGCATCGTCCTCAAGCTCACGCACGGGGAGACGAGCTTCCTGCTCTCCGGCGACGCCGAGGACGACCAGGAGGCGTACCTGATCGACACGTACGGGACGCAGCTCCGGTCGACCGTCCTGAAGGCCGGCCACCACGGCTCTTCGAGCTCGTCGAGCGAGCCGTTCCTCGACGCGGTGCAGCCGCGGGCGGTCGTCGTCTCGAGCGCGTACGACTCCCAGTACGGGCACCCGCACGAGGAGGTCCTCCAGCGGCTGGCGGACCGGTCGGTCCCGGCGTACTGGACCGCGACGCACGGCGACGTCGTCCTCGTGAGCGACGGGAGCGGCGTCTCCGTGCAGACCCAACGCGACGCGCCCACCGACCCGCTCGCGATCCGCGACGCCGACCCGATCGAGCCGGGCACGAGCGGCGACGTCGTCGAACGCGCTCGCCTCGGCGGCGCTCCGACCGAGGGCGACACCGACGGCGACGTCGGGACGGACGGCGAAACGGACGACGGCGCCGAGGAGAACGAAACGGCGTCGACCGAGCCCGGCGCGGCGCTGGAGGTCGCGGCGATCAACGCGGACGCCGAGGGCGACGACCGCGAGAACCTCAACGACGAGTACGTGGTCTTCGAGAACACGGGCGAGGACCCGATCGACCTCTCGGGGTGGACCGTCGAAGACGAGGCGGGTCGGAGCTACGAGTTTCCCCAGGGGTTCACGCTCGAGGCGGGCGCGACGGTGACGCTTCGAACCGGCAGCGGAACCGACACCGACACCGAGCTGTACTGGGGGTCGGGTTCGCCGGTCTGGAACAACGACGGCGACAGGGTGATACTGTCGAACGACGACGGAGATCGTGTCATCGAGGTGAGCTACGAATGACCGACATCGAACTCCCGGACGGCGAGTACACCGCGGTGGTCGACAACGTCGAAGACGGGCTCGCGACCGTGTTCTTCGAACGCGACGGCGAGGAGGTGGGTGACGCGCTCTTGGAGGCCTCCCGGCTCCCGTCGGACGCACGGCACGCCGACGCCGTTCTCTCCGTGACCCTCAGCGACGGGAGCGTCGAGTCCGCCTCGTACGAGCCCGAGCGGACGGAAACCAGATCGGCGGCGGCACAGGACCGGTTCGATCGGCTCTCGCGGCGACCGCCGTCCGACGAGGACTCGTGAGTCGCTCCAAGCTCGGACGGCGACCCTGAGACGGTCAGTCACCCGCCTCCCGCCGAGGTGTCTCCGTTGACAAGTTTCAAGGCCACCGCCGGACGGGTGTAACACGAATGAAGGTCTTCGCCTCGGCGTCGGATCGACGCCGGGGAATCCTCGCCCTCGTCGCCGTCGCGGTCGCGTTCGCCGGCCTCTACGTGTTCGTCCGGGAGTACGCGGCGTTCGTCGGGGACGCCGCGGCCCTGCGGGTGTGGCTCCGGCAATTCGGCGCGTTCGCCCCGCTCGTGTTCGTTCTCATCCAGATCCTCCAAGTGATTCTCGCGCCGATCCCGGGACAGGTCGTCGCCCTGGCCGCGGGGTACCTCTTCGGTCCGTTCTGGGGCACCGTCTACAGCCTCACCGGCGTGCTCATCGGGAGCGCGATCGCCTTCTCGCTCGCGAAGCGCTACGGTCGGTCGTTCGTCGAGGACGTGCTCCACGAGGACGTGATCGCCCGCTTCGACGCGTTCGTCGAGACGGTCGGGATTCCGGGGCTGTTCGTGTTCGTCCTCATCCCCGGCCTTCCCGACGACGCGATCTGCTTTCTGAGCGGTCTCACGAAGTGGAAGCTTCCGGCCTTCATGGCCGTGATCAGCGTGGGTCGCCTGCCGGCGTACGTGCTCGCGGTGTACGCCGGCGACGAGTTCGCGAGCGGACGGGTCCTCTCAGGGATTGCGCTCGTCCTCGCGCTCGTGCTCGCCTCCGTCGCCGGTTACTACAAACAGGAGGCGATCCGCGATCTCATCGCGCGGGTGGGGCCGCGGCGTCCATTATAAAAGGACGTCTGATACAAACGCGCGTCCGGCGCTCCGGGCGTCAGCCCCAGGTCCATCGCCGGTCGAGGACGAACCGATAGAGCCCGCTGAGGAAGATGGCGATCGCGTTGGCGACGAGGTACATCATTTCCCCCCACTCGACGAGCGCGTAGAGGACGCCCAGCTGGATCGGGATCGCCGTCCCCCGGACGAGGTTCGTCTTCGCGAGTCCGGAGAGGTACTCGGCCATGCCGGTGTTCTGGCTCGCCTGAAACGTCCACGCGTTGTTGAACACGTACGAGAGGATGATCGTGGTTTCGATGGCGATCGCCGCGCCGATGAGGTAGTTGATCCCGGCGACGTCGACGAACAGCCAGAGCAGCGCCATCTGGATGCCTGCCGTGAGCGCGCCGACGACGATGAACCGACGGAGTTGGACGGCGATCGGTCCGCTGACGAGGTCGCGGAGGATCGCCCGGATCATCACCGATAGCCGAGCGCCTCGAGCCGGGCTTCGAGGTCCTCGTCGACCTCGTCGTCCCCGGTGGCGTCTCCTTCCCGGTCGCGAAGCTCCGCGACGTGGTCCGCGGCGATGGGCGCGAACCGCTCCACCACGGCCAGCTCGTCGTCGGTCGGGTCCGCCGACAGGTCCTCCTGTTGGGTCGGATCCGAGGGCCGGTGGTACAGCTCCGTCTCCCCCGTGTCCGCGTTCTCGATGTAGGTCCACTCCGCGTCGCGGACGCTCACGAGGAGGTCGCCGTCGGCCATCGACCGCGGGATGGGCTGCTCGGTCACGTCATCGCCGCGAACGGTCACGGAGACGACGGGGTCTTGTTCCGGCTCGGCCTCGCCCCGGACCGCGGGCGCCACCGACTCCCCGCGCCACTCCGGCGGCGACTCGACGCCGAGCAGGTCGGCGACGGTCGGCGGAATCGCGTCGAGCCCGACGTGCTCGGAGACGCGCCCCCCGTCCTCGCCGGGCACGTTCACGATGAACGGGACGCGGATCAGCTCGTCGTACAGCTTGGGGTAGTGCGCGAGGTGGCCGTGCTCCTGGAACTCCTCGCCGTGGTCGCCCGCGACCACGATCGCGGTCTCGTCGGCGACGCCGGCCGCTTCGAGCGCGTCGAGCACCCGTCCCACGCTCGCGTCGACCTGTCGCACGGTCGCCTGGTACAGCGTCCGCAGTTCGTGGAGGGTTCGTTCGCCGACCTCCAGCCCGAGGCTCGTGCGGGTGTGCGCGTGAAGCATCCGGTGGGTCCCGACGATCCCGTCGGACACCTCCCGGATGTACCGCGGCGCCGGGACGTACGGCGTGTGCGTGTCCATGTAGTGGGTCCACAGGAAGAACGACCCGTCCGCGTCGTCGATGAACTCGGTGGCGGCGTCCTCGACGTCGAACATCCGCGAGGCGTCGAGGAAGGGGCGCTCGTCGCTCTGTCCCCTCAGCCTAGATCCGAGGCGGCGGAACGGCGAGGCGAGCAGCTGGATCCACGCCTCGACCGTCGGGTGCGCGGCGAGATAGCGGCTGTACACGCTGGACCCGACGCTGGTGACGAACGGCTCGAACTCGTCGAACCCCTCCGGGTACCCCCAGTGGGAGGTGAGAAAGCCGTTGGCGGCGTTGAACCCGCCGGTCGCGATTCCCGCCTCGGAGAGCACCGAGGCGAGCGTCCGCGCGTCGGTCACGCCGATGTCACCGTTCCGGGCGAAAACGGGCTCCGAGGCGAGGATCGAGGGGAACGAGAAGGGCGTCCAGTTCCCGGTCGCGAACGATTGCTCGAACACCGTCCCGCCGTCGGCCAGGTCCGCGAGCACCGGCGACCGCCGCCCCTCGTCGTACGGCGCGATCGCGTCCGCTCGCAGCGAGTCGATCGTAATCAGGACGACGTTCGAGACCTCGCGGCCCGCGTCTATCGACCGCGATTCCTCCGGCGTGGACGAGTTCGAGGCCGCCTCGTCCGAGTGTGACGTGTCCGATGCCATGTTATACGGGAGGTGTCTCCGACCTTGCGACACCGCGAAACGGCTCGACCGGTCGTGCCGTGTCCCGTCGGCGGTCCGAACGGGACTCGGTCGCCCGTCGAGGAGAGGGAGCCGTGGGGGCCCCGCGCCTCGTCGAGCCGCGCGTCAGAAACACGAGTGTACCCCAGAAGCCGCATGCCAGCGGCTTGAGGATTTCGATCGCAGAGACGGCGTCGAGCGTAGGTATTTGCCGGCCGCGTGCGAACGGAACCGCATGAACGACGCGACGACCGACGCCGTCCGCGGGGTCGACGCCCTCGACGCGGACGTCCCGGACGACGAGGTCCCCGAGTCGGTGCCCGCCGAGTCGCGGGCGGTGGAGACGAACGGCGTCCGGCTCCACGTCGTCGAGGCGGGGCCGACGGACGGCAAGCTGCTCCTGTTGCTGCACGGCTTCCCAGAGTTCTGGTACGGCTGGCACGAGACGATCGCGCCGCTGGCCAACGAGGGGTACCGCGTCGTCGTCCCGGACCAGCGCGGGTACAACCTCTCGGAGAAGCCGCCGGCCGTGAGCGACTACCGGATCGACGAGCTCGCGCGTGACGTCGTCGGCATCGTCGACGCATACGGGCGCGAGACGGCCGCCGTCGCCGGCCACGACTGGGGCGCGGCGGTTGGGTGGTGGCTCGCGCTCCACAACGCCGACCGCGTCTCCGAGTTCGTCGCGGTCAACGTGCCGCACCCGACCGTCTTCGAGCAGGAGCTCCGGAACTCGTGGGACCAGCGGCTCAAGAGCTGGTACATGCTTCCGTTCCAGCTCCCGAAGCTCCCCGAGACCGTCGCGAGCGCCGGGAACTGGCGACTGGCCGTCCGTGGGCTCCGCGACACCAGCGCCCCGGGCACGTTCAGCGACGAGGACATCCGGCGCTACCGCCGCGCGTGGGACCGCGAGGGGGCCTTCGAGTCGATGGTGAACTGGTACCGAGCGATCGTCCGAGACCGCCCGACTCCCGAGCAGATCCGCGTCGAGGTCCCGACGCTGGTTATCTGGGGAGCGGAGGACCGCTTCCTCGCCAAGCGGATGGCGGGCCGAAGCGTCGACCACTGCGTCGACGGTCGGCTGCTGACGCTCGACACCGCGTCCCACTGGGTCGTCCACGAGGAGCCGCACCGCGTCGCCGAGGCGATCGCCGACCACGCCGACCCCCTCCCGCCCGGCGCGCGGGAGTAGTCCCGCCACGCACTTTTTATATCGACGGCGACGACCGTCGGACATGACGCTCGACAGATACGCGACCGCCGTCGACGACCTCGACCCGGCCCCGGGCGAGGTGGAGACCGCCGAACTCGTCGTCACCGACGACGTGCTCGTCAAGGCGTTCGTCCTCGGTCCGGACGCCGTCCTCGACCCGCACGAACACGCCGACGCGACCAACGTCTTCCACGTGGTCGAGGGGCGGCCGACCGTCGTCCGAGGCGAGACCGAGGAGACCCTCGCGGCGCCCGCGGTGGTCCTGAACGAACGCGGTGCGGTCCACGGCGCCCGGAACGACACGGAGGAGCGAGCCGTGCTGACGGCGAGCCTCTGCCCGCTCCCCTGATGGACGGCGAGATCGACCCGGACGAGCTGGTGGGGCTCCTCGGTGACGAGGCCGACGGCGAAGGTGACGAGGCCGACGGCGAAGGTGACGAGGCCGATAACCTCCGGATCGTCGACATCCGCGACCGGCGGGCGTTCGACCGCGGCCACATTCCCGGCAGCGAGTGCGTCCCGTTCCCCGAGCTGACGACGCGCGTCGGAGAGCTCGAGGGCGCCTCGCGGATCGTCACCGTCTGTCCGCACGGAATCGCCAGCCGGCAGGCCGCCCAGCTGATCGGGAGCTACGCCGGGATCGAGGACGCGCGCGTCGAGAGCCTCCGCGGCGGCGTCGAGGCCTGGGAGCGCGACGTCGACGAGCTGGTGACGACGGCGGGAGCCGACGGGACCCCCGACGCGAACGACGGCGAGACCGACGAGGGGCCGCAGGCGCCGTTCTAGCTACGGGCGACCGCGTCGGCCGAACAGCCCCGCGACCGCCAAGAGCGCGACGACCGCGACCACCGGGCCGAATCCGGGCGCCTCGTCGTCGGTGACCTCACCGAGCGGCCCGTCGCCCTCCACGACGACCGTCGTCGAGGCCTCGTCCTCCGGACCGACGACGGTCACGGTCACCTCGCGGTCCCCGCCCCCGATACCGTCTGACGCCCCCGCCTCCCCGAGCGCGACCGTCCGCTCGACCGTCCCCTCAGCGCCGGCGTCGAGCCGGGCGGGGGCGGTCGCGACCGTCTCGCCGTCGACCCGGAACTCCACGTCGCCCCCGGCGGGGAGCCCGGCGTCGTTGCCGACGGCCCCGGTGACGCGAACCGACTCGCCGGCGGCCACGCTGTCCGCGTCGGTCGAGACGCCGCGGACCGACGGCGGCGCGGGCTCCGAGACGGCGACCGTCAGCCGCTCGCCGCCGACGCGGACCGCGTAGGTCCCCGGCTCCGCGAAGGCGTGCTCGAAGCGCTCGGTCGTCTCCGCGCCGCCTTGGACCGAGCCGTTCCGGGTCGCGACCGACTCGCCGTCGACGGTCAGCGCGAGGTCGTACTCGCCCGCGACGCCGCCCGTGTTGGCGACGTCGACGGCGAGCGCGAGCGTCTCGCCCGCCACGAGCTCGACCGGGTCGCGGGCGACCGGGCGGTCGCGGTACTCCCCGGTCGCTCGGACGCCGTCGTCGGGCACGTCGTAGCCGACCTGCGCCGGCGTCTCACCGAACGCCTCCACGTGGGCCGCGCGGTCCCACGTCTCGGTCGTCTCCCTCGTGGTCGTCAGCCGCTCGGCCTCGGCGCGGATCGCGGCCGCGGTCCCGTCGTCGGCCCCCTCGGCCGCGGCCGCCTCGACCGCGTCGAGGACGTCCGCGTTCGAGACCGGCTCGTCCGCCGCGTTCAGATCGCGGAGGACCGTCGCGAGCGACGCGCTCCCGTCGGTCGCGACCCGGAGGCGGCGGTCGATCTCGCCGGCGACGAGCGCCCCCTTCGTGTAGTCGGGGTTCCGCTCCCACGTGCCGGGGTCGGCGAGCACGGCCGAGGCGTCGGGGTCGCGCTCGCCGCGCGCTAGAGTCCGCTCGAACGCCTCGAAGTCGGCGGCGCCGCGGTCGAGCGCGAACAGCGCGGCGTAGTAGGTCGCGCTCGCCTCGGTGAGCCAGCGGCCGCTCGCCTCGGCGCGATAGGCCTGCCGCGTGTGGACGTACTCGTGGGTCCACACGTCCGTGGTCGTACCCGCCGGCTCGACGTCTCGGACCCACAGGTCCGCGTCGCCGGTCTGGAGCCCCCGGACGCCCCACTCGACGCCGTCCGTGGGAGCGACGACCGCGAACACCGTCTCGTCGCGCGCGCCGACCTGCAGCGCGGTCGACGCCGACTCGAAGACGGCGAACACCTCCTCGGGGGTCGCCTCCGCCTCGGCCGCGTCGGGCACGATCAGCCGGTAGCGCTGCCCGCCCGCCTCTCTGACGTACTCCTCGTGGGGGCCGAGGAACGCCACCGCCTGCGAGGCGACTCCCTCGCCGTCGACGGCGTTCTCGCGCGTCAGCCGGACCTGACCGTCGTACTGCCCGGTGTACGACCAGCTCGCGCTCGTCCGCGGCGTCCGGACCAGCGCCCACTCGCCGGCGTCGACGAATCGGTAGGTGCCGCGCGCGCCGAGCGGTCCCGCCTCACTGACGGTGTCGTTGGCGTCCATCGCGTAGGTGAGCGACGGGTCCGCCGTCTCCCCGTCCCATTCCCACGCCGACGCGTCGGGGTCGGCGTCGTCGGCCGGCTCGAACCCGTCGGCCTCGACCGCGTCGTCGTTCGCGCTGAGCAGCGTCACCCTGAATTCCGTGACCCGGTCGGGGATCTCCGCGCGGGTCGTGACCCCGACCGTCCCGGGCTCCTCCGTCAGGGACAGCTCGTTCCGCAGGCGTATCGCGTCGCCGTCGTCGACCTGTCCCGCGCCGCCACTCCCCGTTCCTCGCGAGGGGGCGGGACCGACCGACCCGTGGAAGGCGGTCCCGCCGAGCGCGACGCCGTGGGTCGCGGCGGCGAGGCCCTCGTCGCCAGCACCGTCGTCGCCCGCCGCTCCCCCGGCGACGCCTATCGCGCCGACGAGCAAGAGGACGACGAGCAAGAGCGCACCGAGCGACGCGACCCCCCCGAGATCCGACCCCGACCGTGTCATTGTTTCCAACGCCGTCCGACGCCGACATAGGCCTGTTCCTCTCGACGGGGAGCGCCGTGGCTCTAGGGGTCCGGAGCGGTGTTCAAAAAACCGAGCGGCGGGGGGAGAGAGGGAGCGTGTCGCACCCCTCCGTGTGAGAGTTCGCTACCATGTCACATAGTTAATACGCTCCTACCGCCCACGATCGGCCGATTTCGCGTCGGTCTCGACGGACCGAATCAGACCGCGTGGATCCGGGCGGTCCAGAAGTCGCGGAAGGCGTCTTCGAGGGCGGCCTCCGGCTTACCGGTCGCGTCCGAGACGTCGGTGACGTCTGCGTGCTCGCGGACCTCGCCGAGCACGCTCCGCTCGCCGACGACGATCACGCGGTCGAGGTCGGCCGCGTCGCCGACGGCGGCCAACTCTCGGCTCGCCTTTTTTAAGTGGTCGCGGATCTGGCCCTCGCGGCGGCGCTCGAAGCGCCCCTGCGAGAAGCCGCCCTTCGAGTGGGCCTCCTTCACGTCGGAGGTGAACCCCTCGAAGGCGACGCGCTCTCCGTCCTCGTAGGTCCCGAGCGCGAACGTGTCCGAGCGGACCACCGCGAAGGCGAACCGGCCGATCGGGCGGAACCAATCGTCCGCCAGCCGGAAGGCGTCGTCCCACCGGTCGAACGGGTCGGGCTCGATCGGGGGCGAGAGTGCCGCGCTCACGGCGCCGGAGTCGTCGGCGAGGACGACCGCGGGCGCGGCCCGCCGCACGAGTCGGGCGCGGTCGCCGAACCACTCGGAGACGCTCGTCGGGACCGCGTCGGCGTCCGGGACGAACGCCGTGAGCAGCCCCTCCGGGTCGTCGCTCTCGACGGCGCGGAAGCGACCGAGGACGTCGGTCAGTCGCTCGCCGCGGGCGTCGCTGACGCGGCGGAACTCGATCGAGGCCTCCTCGCTCGCGGCCCGACTCAGTCGCTCCTCTAACGACTCGATCCGGTGTTCGAGTTCGTTGACGCGCTCCTCGGCGCGCTGCCGGTCGGCGACCGCGTCCGAGCGGCGCTCCTCTTCGGCCTCGGCGCGGCGCTCGAGGTGTCGCTTCTCCTCTTCCAGCTCCGCGATCCGCTCTTTCAGCTCGGCGCGCCCGAGCAGCCTGTCGATCATACCGAATCCGCGACCCCCGGCGACCTAAAAGGTGCGCTGTGGCGAGGCGAACTTCGAAACTCCTTATAAATCGTCGCGGTGGCGTCGCCGGCGCTACGCGCCGGCTGCTAGCGAGAGCGAAGCTCTCGCCCTGCGCGCCCCGGTGAGCGGCCCGGAGGGCCGCGAACCGCCGGTGCGAGGGAGTCGCTGGCGCTATCGGCACCAGCGACGAGACTGGGGAGGCGTGAGGCTGTGGTCGCGGTCCCGCGAACGCAGTGAGCGGGAGCACGGAAGTCGCAGCCCGCGCAGCGAAGCGAGCAGGAACAGGGCGAGACCGGAGGTCTCGCTCGCTCACGCGGTGAAACCGCGTGACCGTCTTCCGGTGGTGCGGGGCGGGACTCAGAGGGGCAGCCGCGCTCCGCGAACCCCAGCGACGCAAGGACCGGAGGGAGTGAACGGAGTGAGCGACCGAGGACCGCAGCGAGCTGTGGGAGTCGAGCGCGGCTGGGGCTTTGGAGATGGCAACCGTCGATCCACGGTCATCGATTTATAAAAAAGCAATTAGAGCACCGACACCAACCCAGAAAACCGAATCCGTCTCGGAGTACTACGCGTTCACGAACGGCTCCCAGCCCCCCCAGCGCAGGAGCGTCTCGGCGCGGTCGGCGTCCGCCAGGAGGACGTTCTTCCGGTCCGGGAGGGTCTCGTCCGCGAGCTCGTGGGGGAGCGCGAGCGTTCCGCTCGGCACGTCTTCGTCGCCGGCGACCGGGATGTGGCCGGCACTCACCTTCATCACGAGCGGCGCGTCGAGTCGCTCGATCCCCTCGCCGTCCGCGTAGAGCTGCTCGTTGACGTGCTCGTGGTCGGCCCGCCGGATGACGGCGCGGTCGCCGTCGTGGGGCTCCACGTACAGTTCCCCCAGGTAGTACCCGCTCGAGAATCGCTCGAACATGCTATGCGTGGTATCCTCTGACACGACCATATATAAGCGTTACCCGGAACGCGATCGAATTCGATAATCGGCGATTCCGCGAGTTCCTGGGGCCCGCGGTCCCATACCCCCGTGATCCGATGCCCCTGCGATCCCGAGCCCCCCGCGACTCCGCTACTCCCCGTCGGATCGCCGCGCGACCTCGTGGCGTCCGAAGCCGTAGCGCAGGCGGTTCGCGAGCCGCCGCGAGAACCGGCCATCGTTCCGCGAGTCGAACCGCTCCGCGAGCGCCTGATAGATGAGCGGGACGGGCACCTCCTGTTCGAGCGCCTCCTCCACGGTCCACGTGCCGGTGGAGCCGCCGGCGACGCGGTCCGCGACGTCGCCCAGGTCGGACCCCTCCTCGCGGAACGCCTCCTCGCACAGCTCGAGGAGCCACGACCGGATCACGGCGCCGTTGTTCCACGTGCGCGCGACCGACTCCATGTCGAGGTCGTACCGCCCCTCGGCGAGCAGCTCGAACCCCTCGCCGTACGCCTGCATCAGCGCGTACTCCACGCCGTTGTGGACCATCTTCACGTAGTGGCCCGACCCCGACTCGCCCATCCGGTCGTGGCCGTCCGGCCCGGTCGCGACCGCGTCGAAGACCGGCACCAGCGCCTCGTAAGCCCACTCCGGGCCGCCGATCATCAGGGAGAAGCCCGCCTCCGCGCTTGCGGGCCCCCCCGACGTGCCGCAGTCGAGGTAGGCGGCGTCCGTCTCCTCGGCGCGCCGGACCGACTCGTGGAACCGGGAGTTGCCGCCGTCGACGACCACGTCGTCGCCGTCGAGGTGCGGCTCCAGGTCCGCGAGGGTGGCGTCGACCGCGTCGCCCGCGGGCACCATGAGCCAGATCCGCTTGCCGTCGCTCTCGTCCCCGCCAGAACCGTCCAGCCGCTCGCAGAGGTCTTCGACCGAGTCGGCGGGCGTCGCGCCCGCCTCCGCCGCGGTCGCGGTCGCCTCCGCCGAGAGGTCGAACGCCACCACGTCGTGGCCCGCCTCCAGCGACCGGTTCGCGACGATCTGCCCCATCCGCCCGAGTCCGATGACGCCGAGTTCCATGCGCGAGGGGTGGCGACCGCCCGCCGTAGTGGTTCCGGTTCGGGCGGGGGAGCGGCGCCTCGGCGACGGGACGACGCGCCGGCGGCGGAGCGGTTCCGAGGTCCCCCAACCGTTTTGCTCGCCGCTCCGATGACCCACATCCATGGCACGCGTTCACGAGGACGCCCTCGACTGGACAGAGACGGAGCGCGGCGAGACCCGGTTCCGCCGGAAGCAACTCGCCGAGGCGGCGGACGGCGAGGCGATCGGGTGCAGCCTCTACGAACTTCCGGCGGGGGCCAAATCGTGGCCGTACCACTATCACGCGGCCAACGAGGAGGCGCTCTACGTCCTCGCCGGCGAAGCGACCCTGCGGCACGGCGGCGAGACGCACGCGATCGGGGCCGGCGACTACGTCGCGTTCGCGGCGGACGAGTCCGGCGCGCACCGCGTCGTTAACGAGGGCGACGAGCCGGTGCGATACCTCCTGATATCGACGATGGCGGAGCCCGACGTGACGGTGTACCCCGACTCGGGCACGTTCGGCGTCTACGTCGGGTCGCCGCCGGGCGGCCGCGAGGAGCGCTCGCTGTCTGGGTACTACGACGTCGACGAGACCGTCGACTACTGGGACATGTAGGCGCGCTCGGCCGGTCAGGCGGCGTCGCCGTCGTCCGGTGTCGCCGGCTCGCCGTCGCCCCCGGTGGCCACCTCGCTCTCGGCGGCCTCGCGCTCCGCGTCGCGCTCGCCGAGGTGGGCCCGCAGCGCGTCGACGTCCTTGTTGCCCGCGCCGGTGTTCAGGAGGACGACGGTGTCGTCCGGCCCGAACTCACCGGACTCGGCCAGCGCGAACGCCCCCGAGACGCAGGCCGCGCAGGTCGCCCCGACCTCCAACCCCTCCGTCCGGGCGACCTCGATCGCGGCGTCGAAGATCGCTCGGTCCGTCGTCGCCACCGCGCCGCCGTCCGACTCCCGGACCGCGTCCAGGATGAGGCGACTCGCGCCGGGGTCCGGGATCGCGATCCCGTTGCAGGCGGTGTCCACCTCGTCGTCCGGGATCGGCTCGTGGCGGTCGACACCCGACTCGTACGCGTCGACGACCGGCGCACAGCCCGCCGCCTGCGCGACGTACATCGGGACGAGTTCGTCGGTCCACCCCAGATCGCGGGCCTCGCGGGCCGCCTTGTGCATCCCGACGAGCCCGACGCCGCCGCCGGTGGGGTAGACGACGCCGTCGGGCGCCTCCCAGTCGAGCTGTTCGAGGAGCTCCAACGCCATCGTCTTCTTCCCCTCGTGGCGGTACGGCGTGACGAACGTCTTCGCCGAGTACCAGTCCGGGTGCTCGTCCATCGCCTCGGCGTACGCCGCCCCGGCGTCGCCGATCTGCGAGTTCCCGTCTATCGGGTCGGTGACGGTGAGGTCGGCGCCGTGGACCTCCGTCATGGCCTTCTGCGTGAACCCCGCCCGCGACGGGAGGAAGACGTGGGCGTCGAGGTCCGCCCGGGCGGCGTACGCGGCCGCCGCCTGTCCGGCGTTGCCGGCGCTGTTCAACGCGACCTCCGTCGCGCCGTGTTGGCGCGCGGCCGTCATCGCGAGCGACTGCCCGCGGTCCTTGAACGTCCCGGTCGGGTTCGCCCCCTCGTCTTTCAGCAGGACCCGCCCGACGCCCATCGCGTCGGCGAGGGCGGGACACTCGACCAGCGGCGTCGCGCCTTCCCCGAGCGACACCGCCGTCTCGGGCGCGAACGGGAGCAGCTCCGCGTACCGCCACATCGACTCGAAGGGGCGCTCCGCGAGCGTCGCCGGCGTCAGGTCGACCCGATCGTAGTCGTACGCGGGGTCCAGGATCCCGTCGCAGTCGGGACAGCGGTGGGTCGCCGTCGCCGCGTCGAACGTCTCTCCGCAGTCGACACACGAGAGCCCGGTGAACGCGTCGGTCGTCTCCATGGGCCGCGCTCGGGCGCGTCCGACTTCGGTCCACCGATCCCGGCGAGGCGCCCGGAGAGGGGCGGGCCGGAGGGCCTCGAACCGCCGGTCGGTACTTAACTCCGAAACGAATGAAGGGACAGCGGCAGGGAGCGAACCGTCGTAGGCTCTGTACGAATGTCTCCACACGACGGCGGGTCGGCGGCAGAGGGGTGGAACCGATGAGCCGAACGCGGCTGCGCGTCCGGCTCCCGACCGATTCCTGGCTCGGCGCGGTCTCGCGCGCGTCCCCCGAGGCGACGCTCCGAGCGACGGGCACGGTCGCCGCCGACGAGGGCGACGTCACCGCGCTGACGGTGACCGGAGCCGACCGTCCGCGCGTCGTCGAGGCTCTCCGCGACCGCGACGACGCCGACCGGACCGAGGTCGTCGAACGGGGGCGGGCGGAGACGATCGTCCGCGTGACCGGACCGGCGCCGTCGTACGTCGCGGCGGCGCGACGGGCCGGGGTCCCGCTCGAGTCGGCCGTCGAGGTCAGGGACGGGCGGGCGACCCTCGCGGTGGTCGACGACCGCGAGCGGCTCTCGGCGTTCGGCCGACGGCTCGCGGCCGAAGGCGCCACGGTCGAATCGGCCGGCGGCGACGAGTCGGAGCCGGTCCTCACGCAGGCCCAGCGCGACCTCGTCCGTGCGGCGATCGAGGCGGGGTACTACGACACCCCCCGCGAGTGCACGCTCACAGAGCTGGCCGCCGACCGCGACATCGCCAAGTCCACCTGCAGCGAGACGCTCCACCGCGCCGAGGGTCGAGTGTTGCGTCGGTTCGTCGAAGACGAGTCGATGCTCGTCGCCGAATGGACCGACGACAAACCCGACGAAACGACGACGGGGCACGCAGAGGACGCCGAGGACGCCCGCGCGCTCGACCTCGCCGAGACCGTCGGTGTCACTCCCACCGAGCCGTGATTCCCGACGTCACCGAACCGTGATCACCGACGTCACCGGCCAGTCCGGTTATCGCACCGGCGACGCTCCGCCCTACTCCTCGTCGAGCGCCTGCCACGAGAGCCGCGGATTCCGCGCGGCGGAGACCTGGTCGATTCGGCCCGCGGCGGTCCGGTTCGGGGCGGCGTCGAGCGCCTCGTCGGTGTCGGCGTACGCGAGGTTGAACGCCTCCGCGAGGTCGTCGAGCGACGATCGCCCCTCGATCTCGGTCGGCTCCGTCAGCATCGCCTCGGGCACCATCTCCGGCCACTTCGTCGTCGGCGGGTGGACGCCGAAATCGAGCATGCGCTTGGCGACGTCGGCGGCGTCGCGCTCGCCCGCCGTCGCCGCGAACTCGTGGTGGAAGGGACCGTGGGGCACGTCGAGGTCGATCCGCTCGGCGAGGTAGTTCGCGTTTAATACGGCCTTCGCGGCCGCGTCGGCGAGCCCCTCGTCGCCGAGCCGAGCGATGTACGCGTACGCCTTGACGAGGACGAGCCAGTTGCCGGTGAATCCGTGGACCTTCCCGATGGAGTGCTCGGGGTCGAAGCGCTCGTACCCGCTGACGTTCTCGTTCTCGCGGACCTGCGGGGCGGGGAGGAACTCGGCCAGCTCGCCGACGACGCCGACCGGACCAGCGCCGGGACCGCCGCCGCCGTGCGGGGTCGCGAACGTCTTGTGAACGTTGTAGTGCATCACGTCGAACCCCATGTCGCCGGGGCGGCCGCGACCGAGCAGCGCGTTGAGGTTCGCGCCGTCGTAGTAGAGCAGCCCGCCCGCGTCGTGGACGATCTCGGCGATCTCCGTGATGTCGCGCTCGAAGAGCCCGACGGTGTTCGGGTTGGTTAACATGAGGGCGGCCGTGTCGTCGCCGACGGCCGCCTCGAGCGCCTCGACGTCGACCCGTCCGTCTTCGCCGGAGGGGAGTTCAACCACGTCGTAGCCGGCGGTCGCCGCGGTCGCGAAGTTCGTCCCGTGCGCGGAGGCCGGGATCACGACCTCGGACCGGTCGTTGGCGTGGTGCTCGTGGTACGCCTTCGCGACGAGGATGCCGGTGAGCTCGCCGGCCGCGCCCGCCGGGGGCTGGAGCGTCACGGCGTCCATGCCGCCGATCTCGGCGAGGAACTCCTGGAGGCGGTACTGCAGTTCGAGGTTCCCTTGCACGGACCGCTCCGAGCGGTCCGGGTGGACCGCCGCGTTCGGATCGGCGGCGACGTCCTCGGTGAACTTGGGGTTGTACTTCATCGTGCAGCTCCCGAGCGGGTACGGCCCGGAGTCGATCGCCCAGTTCATCTGCGAGAGCCGGGTGTAGTGGCGGGCGATCTCCGGCTCCGAGGGCGCGGGGAGCGTGAGCTCGTCCCGCGTCAGGTCGTCCGGGAGCGGCGAGTCCTCGGTCACGTCGACGGTCGCCTCGCCCTTCTCCGAGAGCAGGGGCTCCCGGAGGTCCTCGGCCTCGCGCTCGTAGGTGGCCTGGTCGTGAATCACTCAGACCACCTCCTCGAACGCCGCGACGAGGTCGTCCGTCCGGCCCGCGTTCAGGTCGGTCACGCACACCTGCAGGAGGTGTTCGCCGACGACGTGGACCGCGAACCCCGCTCCCTCGAGGTCCTCGGCGATCGCCGCGGCCGGCTGGTCGACGCGCACGGCGAACTCCCGGACGTGGTGGCGGTCGTGGACCGGCGCGACGGCGCCGTCGACCTCGTCGATCCGGTCGGCGAGTGCGGCCGCCTCGCGGACGCAGTCGTTCGCGAGGTCGACGAGGCCGTCCGGCCCGAGCGTCGCCGCGTGGATCGCCGCGCGGAGCGCGACCCACGCCTGGTTCGTGCAGATGTTGGAGGTCGCCCGCTCCTTCCGGATGTGCTGTTCGCGGGTCTGGAGCGTGAGCGTGAACGCGCGGTCGCCGTCGGCGTCCTCGCTCGCGCCGACGAGCCGCCCCGGCACCTGCCGGAGGAACTCGTCGCTGCAGGCGAAGATCCCGAGCCCCATCCCGTAGGCGGTCGGGAGCCCGAGCGCGCCGGCCTCGCCGACGACGACGTCGGCGCCGACGCTCGCCGGTTCCTCGAGGACCGCGAGCGAGACGACGTCCGACCCCAACACGAACAGCGCGTCGGCGTCGGCCGCGAGGTCGCCTATCGCTCCGAGCCGCTCCTCGACGCAGCCGCGGACCGTCGGGTTCTCGGCGTACACCATGACGACGTCCTCGCCGACGCGGTCGGCGAGCGCGTCGACGTCGGCGTTGCCGTCGACCATCGGGTACGGCTCGACGGTCAGGTCGGCGCCGGCGCAGTAGTTCGCGAGCACCGCCCGCTTCCCCTCGCGGAGGTGCTCGGGGACGAGGACGGTGTCGCCCGCGGTCGAACGGACGCGGTCCGCGAGCGTCGCCGCCTCGCCGAGCGCGGTCGCGGCGTCGTACATCGAGCAGTTCGCGACCGGGAGCCCCGTCAGCTCCACGAGCATCGACTGGTACTCGAACAGCGCCTGAAGGAACCCCTGCGAGATCTCGGGTTGGTACTGGGTGTAGCTCGTGAGGAACTCCGCGCGGTCCGAGAGGTGGTCGACGACGCTCGGCACGTAGTGGCCGTAGTGGCCGCGCCCGAGGAACTCGGTCAGGCCGTCGTTCCGGCCGAAGATCTGCGAGCACTCCGCGCGGATCTCCCGCTCCGTGCGCGGTTCGATCCCGAACGCGCCGTCGAAGGCGACGTCGTCGGGGATGTCGAACAGCGCCTCCTCGTCGTCCACGCCGATCGCCGAGAGCATCGCCGCGGTCTCGTCGTCGGTGTGCGGCGCGTACGGGGAGCCGCTCGTCCCGCTCATCGGTCCGCTCCCGCGCGTCCGCCGTCGCTCTGTCGTTCGGTGCCGGGTCGTCCGTCGAATGGGTGGGTGGTCATGGTCGTGTGTCCGCTGGTGTGTCCCGCGTTCGCGGGTCGCTCCGTCGGTGGTCCGCGCTCGCTACGCGATCTGCGCGTCGTACTCGTCGGGGCCGAGGAGCCCCTCGGCGTCGCCGCCGTCGCTCGGGTCGACCTCCAGCATCCAGCCGTCGCCGTACGGGTCCTCGTTGACGAGCTCGGGCCGGTCGAACAGCTCCTCGTTGACGGCGACGACCTCGCCCGAGACGGGGGCGTACAGGTCCGAGACGGCCTTGATCGACTCGACGACGCCGAACGCCTCGCCGGCGACCACCTCGTCGCCGACCTCGGGGAGCTCGACGAAGACGACGTCGCCCAGCTCGTCCTGTGCGAAGTCGGTGACGCCGATCCGGACGGTGTCGTCGTCGGTCGTGGTCCACTCGTGCGATTCCAGGTACCGTAACTCGTCGGGAACTTCGAAGCTCATTGGTGAAATGGGTCGTCGTGGGACACTCGAAGCGGGCGCGATCCGCCCGACGCACGCCACCGCGCCGCGCGCGTCCGCCGGACCCGCGTCCGCGGGGCGATGACCGACGGGATTCGCGGTCGAGAGGTGGTCCACGACACGTGTGACTCACTCTTTCCACGACGAGGAAATAAAAGGTATGTTCGCGGCGGTCGCGTGGTCGCCTCACTCGTCTCGCCGGCAACGCAGTGGGACCGGCGTCGGGGCCGGGGCGACGGTCGGGAGGTCGGACGACTCCGAACCGGGCCGACGCTCACGACCACCGGTCGAGGCCGGTCTGGACCTGCGACTCTCTGATTCGCTCGAAGCCCCGCTCGACCTCGTCGGCGGCGACGCCCCACTCGTCGACGACGTAGGCGCGCGCGGCCCCCACGTCGGGGTTCATCTCGGTGTCGACGTCGACGTCCGTCGCCGGCGGGTGCATGAACAGCTCCCGGATCTCGGCGGCGTTCGGGATCTCGGCGCCGCGCGCGTCGAGGACGCCCCACAGGTCGCCGTGCTCTTTGACCGCCGTCACGGCTGTCTTCGGGCCGACGCCGTGGACGCCCTCGTTGAAGTCGGTGCCGCACAGCATGGCGACGTCGACGAGTCCCTGTCGGTCGAGCCCGAGTTCGTCGAGCGTCGCCGCTAGGTCCATCAGCTCCGGGTTCCCCTTGCTCGTGAGCTGCCGAAGGGTCGTCGGGGCGCCGAACAGGAGGGCGTCGTAGTCCTCGCTGCCGACGTGATCGACGGATCCCGTCGCCGCCATGTGCGCGCACTGCGCCTCCCCCTCCGCCGGCGCCTCCACGATCGGCACGTCGAGCAGGCGGAGCAGCTCGCGGGTCGTCTCCTGAATCGTGTCGGTGAGCCGCTGCGTGCGGGCGTCCAGTCGGGCGGCCTCGATCGCGTCGCCGCGCTCGACGGCCGCCGATCGCCGCTCCTCGGCTCCCTCGCGCTTTTGTCGTCGGTCGGCGACCTCGTCGGCCTTCAGGTCGGTGACGTCCCCGTCGAACACCATCACGGGGACCAGGTCGTGTTCGAAGAACTTCGGGAGCCCCTGGACGACGCCGATCAGGTTCGCGACCTCGACGCCGTCGGCGGTGGTGTACTTCTCCCCGCTCGTCCACTTGACCGTCGTCGTGAGGTACCGGTACAGCCAGTTGTGCGCGTCGACGGCGACGACGCTCCCCGCGATCTCCTCGAAGGTGACGTCCCGGATCGAAGCGAGGTCGCGTAGGTCCGCGTTTCCCATTACTCGATCCGTCGTCGTCGCGACTCTTAAACCATCGACTCGCGGGGCGGTCGGTCGACGGCTGACCGCCCGCAGACCGCTAGACGCCCGTCGGAGTGGCCGTCCCGCGCCCGGCCGAACGCCTCCGATCGCTGCCGGCTTGTGTGCCGTTTATGTGCGTCGATCGATTAGGGTCCGACACCGAATGGTGTCGCCGTTCGAGGTGTTGAAAGTAGACGAAGACGCCGACGAGGCCGCGATCGAGCGCGCCTACCGCGCCCGGGTAAAGGAGGCGCACCCGGACCAAGGCGGGACGGTCGAGGAGTTCCAGCTCGTCAGGCGCGCCTATCGCGAGATCGACGAGCGGTCGGAGAACGGGGACGCGGACCGCGCGGCCGCCGACGTGGACCTGACCGACGAGGGGGAGGCTCCCGAGGTGGAGCCGGCCCGGGTCGACTTCCTCGATTACGACGTGCTCGCCGACTACGGCTGGTCGCTCGACGACGACGACCTGTTTACGAAGGCGTCGCACGCCGACCTCAGCGCCGCGGAGCACGGCCGCCTGCTCGTACAGCCCGACGAGAGCCTCCTGGAGGCGGCCGAGAACCGCGGGTTCGGGTGGCCGTTCTCCTGTCGAGGCGGCGCCTGCGCGAACTGCGCGGTCTATCTCGTCGAGGGGGAGCTCTCACAGCCGGCAAACCACATCATGCCCGACGAGCTCGCCGAGGAGGGCTTCCGCCTCTCGTGTAACGGCTATCCGGTGAGCGACGAGCTGAAGATCGTGTTCAACGTGAAGCACCTCGCCGAGCTCGACGACCTCATCCTCCCGCCGGGACCGTTCACTCGGCGGTGAGCGGGGTCGCGTCCTCGAAGACCGGGCCCGAGCTGCGGGCGCGTTCAGAACCTCTCGGCGATGGCGGCGACGACGGCGTCTTCGACCGCGTCGCGCTCGCCCGAGAGGAACTCGATTTTGCCCTCGCGGAGCCCGGCCGTCGTGACGTCGGCGGCGGGCGCGAGCTCGGCCGCGCGCTCGGCGACGTCGCGGACGGAGACGTCCGCGCTCGTTCGGACGTACAGCTCGTCGGTGCCGATCCCGACGGTCGCGTGCGACTCGCCGTTGGCGCGCCGGCGGTGGAGGTCGTCGAGCAGGAGCGGCGTCGGCGGGAAGTCGTAGCGGTGGGTGTAGCCGTCGGTGTCGAGCACGTCGAACTCCACGCCGTCGACCGCCTCGGTGACGACGTTCGCCGTCGCGGTCGCCACCTCGGTCTCCAGCTTCTCGCGGAACTGCTCGGAGACGTGCGCCGCGAGGTTGCCGCCGTCCTCGAAGAGGAGGTCGGCGACGAGCTCGCGTTTGTCCTGGTACGACTGGTAGTACGCCTCTAAGGCGATCGCCTCGCGGAGCTCGGCGACGCGCTCGACGTCGTAGCCCGCGTCGCGCGCGAGGTCGACGTAGCGGTCGGGGGTGTCGGCCCAGTAGCTAACGGCCGGGAGGTGCCGCAGGTCGTCGCGGACGTCGTCGTTGACCGCGGAGGCCAGCGAGGCGACCAGCGCGCCCGTCGAGAGGTCGCCCTCGATCGACTCGATCTCCGGGGAGACGAGCGTGTCGACGGCCTCGCGGGTCTCGGGGTCGGCGACCTCTGCGTCGACGACGACCGCGTCGACGCCGTAGACGGAGAGCAGGTCGATGCCGTCGGCGGACTCCACCGTCGAGCCGGTGCCGACGAGGAGGAACAGCGGGAGCTTCTCGTCGTGGCGGTCGCGGTCCTGCAGCATGCGGGTCGCGTCGTTCGTCGCCGCGTCCATCCCGTACACCGGGTCGTCGAGCGGACGGCGGGTGAAGTAGTGGTACTCGGCGTCGCTCTTGGCGTGCTCGTCGCGGATCAGCGGGAGCACGGCGCGCTCGACCGCCGCGCCCGCGACGTAGCCGTCGGCGGTGGCGGGGTGGCGCACGACGATCGGGCGCGACTCGAGGACCGCGCGGCGGATCGCCTCCGCGGCGTCGAGCAGTCCGTCGGCGAGCTGGGCGACCGTCTCGTCGCCCGCGAGCGGCTGCAGTCCGTCGGGACGCGCCTCGTCGGTGAGGGCCTCGGCGAGTCGGCGCCGCACGGCGTCGGCGTCCGCGCCCTCGAGGAGCACGAGCGCCTCCGACTCGACCTGCACGTCGCCGCGGTGGCTCTCGACCTCGCCGTCGATCCGAACCACGTCGCCGACCTCGACGTTCGGGTACGCGCGGGTGCCGGGGTCGACGAACGCGGCGACGTCGACCACACCGGTCTCGTCGCGCACCTCGAAGACCGTCGGGCCGCCCGTCTGTCGGACGCTAACGACTTCGCCGTCCATTCGGACCGAGTCGCCGACGGCCTCGGAGAGCGTGCCGATGTCGACGCGCTCGCGGTCGCCCTCGATCTCGTCGGCGTCGTCGGGTTCGGACTCGTCCGCGACGTCGGCGGTCTCGCTCGCCTCGGCGAACGTCTCGGCTCCGGGCTCGTCTCCGTCGTCCTCCTCGGTCTCGGCCGGCTCGGTGGTGTCGACTTCGGTGCCGGCGTCCCCGACCGCCGCCTCGGCTCCGGTTCCGTCGCTCGCCTCGGCGTACGTCTCGGCTCCGCTCTCGTCGTCGGCGTTCGCGCTCTCGTCTCCGTCGTCGCCCGCGCTCTCGTCGTCGCTCCCGCCCTCGTCGGCGTCTTCCTCGGGCAGGTGCTCGGTGTCGCCGTCCTGGACGAGCACGCCGCGGAACTCGCGGTCCGCCTGGCGGATCGACCACGCGAGGTCGATGTTCCCGTTGTCGCGAACGCCTTTCACCTGCACGAACACCTCGTCGCCGGGCTCCCAGTCGAGGCTGTCGAGGCGACGGTCGAGCTCGGAGCGGTGAAGCAGCCCGGTCACCCCCGGAGCGAGGTCGATGAACACGCCGAACTCGGCGTAGCCGTCGACGACGCCGCGGTAGAACCGGTCGGGTACGAGCTGATCGGGGGCGTTCCCCTGGAAGTCGAACACGACGTCTTCCTGGTGCGGATCGCAGATGCGACCGCCACCGTCGACGTCGACGCCACAGATGATACAGGATCCCATTTGAGTACACCGAGAGCCTCGGGCCTAAAACGGTTGTCGAAAGCCTCGCGGGAGCTACGCCGCGGGAACGGTCGCCGCAGCGCGCTCCAGCTACAGCCGGGGCGACCCCTTCGGCGGCCTCGACGACCGACCGACCGGGGGCGCCGGGCGATCTACCCGAATAAGACCCGGACCGACGCGATCACGCGGTAGCCGACGCCGTAGCCGAGCACCGCCGGCGGGACGCCGGCGACGAGGGTTCGGAGGGGCGTCGTCCGGTGGACGGTCCGGAACCCGATGAGGAGCAGCGCCGCCGCGTACGCGCCGCAGACGACACGCAGCTCCGGGATCGGCGGTCCGGCGAGCGCCATCGGTGAGCTCGCGTACGCGACGACCTGAACGGTCTCGCTGACGCCGCCGCGGTCGCGCAGCGCGAGGCCGTCGTCGATCTCGACGCTGGCGACGATGACGCTCACCGTCGCGACCGCCGCGGTCAGGTGGAGTCCGACGGGGGCCGCGAGCGCGATCACGACGAGGAGCGTCACGACCGCGGAGAGGGGACGGGACCCGACGATCCCGGGGATCGCGGAGGGCTCGGTGACCATCCACCCGAGCGCGAACGCGGCGGCCACGGCGACGGCGAACGTCAGCGCCGGCGCCTGATCGCCGGGCGCCACGCCGTTCGCGAAGAGGCGACGCGGCCGAACGAGGGCCTCGACCCACGCCCGAGCGAGCCCGCGTGGCCCCCGCGCCCGTCCGCCCACCGGATCGTCGATCCACGATGTCACGTGCCCCCTTCGAGTGGGTGGAATAACGGGGTTCCGATTCCGGACTGTCCGCGGGGGTTCGAGTCCGGACTGACCGTGGGGGCCGGATCACCGCGGCCGCACCTCCCGCGGCACCGACGCCCGCCCGTTCTCCCGTCTGATAAGCGGCGGCTAAACCCTTATACGACTCCGCTCGGAGTCGCATCCGAATGTGCGCGTTCCGGAACGACGAGCGGGGGTTCACCCCGGTGGCCGGCACGGGACTGCTCGTCGTCGTCGTCGTCCTGCTGTTGGCGGTCGTCGGGGCCGCGGTGTTCGGCCTGATCGACGGGGTCGCCCCGCCGGACGCGGAGTTCCAGGTCGAGCGGGAAGACGGCGAACTCGTCGTCGTCTCCGCCGGTCCCGAGCCCGTCGCCGCCGAGGAGCTGTACGTCCGCGGCGAGGACCCCGACGGCGAGATTGAGTTCGGCGCGTGGCCGGGCGACGGGGTCGTCGAACCCGGCGATCGCGTGACCATCCCGAACGCGACCGGGAACGAGCAGGTCGACGTGGTGTGGGAGCCCGTCGCGTTCGACACCCGCGAGACGCTCGGGACCTACGAGGGCGAGGACTCGGCGATAAGCGAGTGGGCCGAGGAGGAGCCGGGCTCGGACCCGCTCGGCGGCGGCTTCTGAGCGGTCGCGTCACGGCCGGGTGACCCCCGCCGACCGCGCCGGCCTCACCCGACCGAGATCCACTCGCCGCGCTCGTCCGAGCGCTCGACCGCGCGGAGTACCTCCTGGACCGCGTACCCCTCCGCGAACGACGGCGAGAACGACCCGCCCTCGGCGACGGCGGAGAGAAACTCGTAATTCTCGTGGACGAAGGTGTGTTCCCACCCGATCACGTGTCCGGGGGGCCACCACCGGTCGACGTAGGGGTCCGTCTCGTCCGTGACGAGGACCGTCTGGTAGCCGCGGTCGTCCCCGCGGAGCACCTCCAGCTCGTTGAGCCGCTCTAAGGAGAACTTCAGACTCCCCTCGGAGCCGTGTACCGCGATCGCGTGGTCGTTCTTGTGTCCCGTCGCGAACCGGCTCGCCTCGAAGGTGCCGGTCGCGCCCGACTCGTAGGCGACCTGCGCCGAGTAGGCGTCGTCGACGGTCACGTCGCGGTACTCCTCGACGGCGGGGTCGTCGCCGTCGGCGTACACCGGCCGCTCGTCGACGAACGTCTGCAGGTGCCCGGAGACGCGGTCGATCCCGCCGGCCTCGTCGCCCACGAGGAAGTTCGCGAGGTCGATCGTGTGCGCGCCGAGGTCGCCGAGCGCGCCCGAGCCCGCCATGTCGGCGTCCATCCGCCACGCCCAGGGCGCCTCGGGGTCGACGAGCCAGTCCTGCAGGTAGCGGCCGCGGACCTGTCGGATCTCGCCGATCTCGCCGTCTTCGATCAGCCCCTTCGCGTAGCGGATCGCCGGCACGAACCGGTAGTTGAACGCGGTCCCGGCGGGGACGTCCGCCGCGGCCGCGGCGTCGCGCATCGCTTCGGCCTCCTCGAGGGTCGGCGCGAGCGGCTTCTCACAGAGGACGGGGACCCCCGCGTCGAGGGCCGCGATTGACGGCTCCGCGTGGACGTGGTTGGGCCCGAGGTTGTAGAAGACGTCCACCTCGTCGAGCGCGTCCGCCCAGTCGGTCGCCGTGTGCGCGAAGCCGAAGCGCTCCGCGGCGTCGGCGAGGGCCTCCTCGTCGCGTCCGACGAGCGTGTGGCGCTCGACCGCGGGCGCGTCCGGGAAGAACATCGGGAGTCGCGCCAGCGCGTTCGCGTGCGCCTTGCCCATGAACCGATACCCCAGCACGCCGATCGTCAGTGGTTCCCGTGTCATGATCTCGTCCTCCGTCTACTCCGCCCAGTAGGCGTCGCCCGGTTCGGTCGCGAAGACCGCTCGGTCGAGCACGTCGACCGCCTTCTCTAGCCCCTCGCGCGAGGAGGTGAGCGAGTCCTCGTGTTCGATCGAGAGCGCGCCCTCGTAGCCAACCATCCGGAGCGTCGAGACGACGTCCTTCCAGTGGCCCTCGCCGTGGCCGTAGCCGATCGAGCGGAACAGCCACGAGCGGTCCGGTTCCTCCGTGTAGCTCGTCGTGTCGAGCACGCCCTTCACGCGGGCGTTGGCGTCGTACACTTTCGTGTCCTTGGCGTGGACGTGGTGGATGGCGTCACGCTCGCCCAAAAAGCGGATCGCCTCGGTCGCGTCGATCCCCTGCCAGTAGAGGTGTGACGGGTCGAAGTTGGCGCCGATCCGCTCGTTCGTGGCCTCCCGCAGCGCGAGCAGCCCGGTCGGCTCGTACACGAGCATGTTCGGGTGCATCTCGATGGCGACGTCGACGCCGTGGCCCTCGGCGTGGTCCGCCAGGTCCCTCCAGTACGGGATCGCGACCTCGTCCCACTGGTGCTCGTGGGCGTCGGCGTGCTCGCTCGGCCACGGCGCCGTTACCCAGTTCGGCGTCGAGTCGCCGGGCGCGCCCGCGGGGAGCCCGGAGAAGCAGGTCACCGCGTCGACGCCGAGCAGGTCGGCCAGCTCGATCGCCTCCCGGAGCTCGCGGTCGGCCGCCTCGGCGCGTTCCTCGTCGGGGTGAAGCGGATTGTTGTGCGTCGCCAGCGCCGAGATCCGGAGGTCGTGACGGTCGAGCAGTCCGAGCAGTTCCTCGCGCTCGGTCTCGTCTGCGAGGAGCGCCCGGCGGTCGACGTGGTCTTCGCCCGGCCACCCGCCGACCCCGAGCTCGACTGCGTCGACGCCGATCGACTCGAGGTACGCGGCCGCGTCGCCGATCGATTCGCCGCCCAGCGGAACGGTCAGTACACCGATGTCCATGCGCGAGGGTTGTACAACATCCCGAATAAACCTTCAGGAACTGGGGACGAGTCGCGAGCGCCGCCGCGGAAGTTCCGATCGGACCCCCCGGGGAGCGTCGGTTCTCGCTCCCGTTTCGAGGGGCATCCACGGCGTTTCCGTCGCGTGCGGGCCCGCGAAACCACATGAGGTTTTAACGGGTGGAACGCGTATGACGGACCATGGGAATCCTCTCGCGCGCCTCCTACGTCATCCGCTCGAAGCTGAACGCCCTCTTGAACCGAGCGGAGGATCCGACCGAGTCGCTCGACTACTCGTACGAACAGATGCGCGACGAGCTTCAGGACGTCAAACAGGGGATCGCCGACCTGACGACACAGAAGAAGCGGCTGGAGATTCAAAAGCGCAAGCTCGATGAGAACGTCGAGAAGCACAACCGGCAGGCCCGCGAGGCGGTCCAGCAGGACCGCGACGACCTCGCGCGGAAGGCCCTCGAGAAGAAGAAGTCGAAGATGGCCCAGATCGAGGAGCTGGAGGGCCAGATCGCGAAGTTAAACCACACCCAGGACCAGCTCGTCGAGAAGAAGAACAAGCTCCAGAACCGCATCGAGGAGTTCCGCACGAGGAAGGAGACGATGAAGGCCCGCTACGAGGCCGCAGAGGCGTCCTCGCGCGTCTCCGAGGCGATGACCGGGGTCGGCGACGAGATGGAGGACGTGAGCCGGTCGATCGAGCGCGCCGAGGAGCGGACCGAGGAGATGGAGGCGCGCGCCGAGGCGATGGACGAGCTGGAGGAGACCGGCGCCTTCGAGGACGCGCTCTCGGACAAGGACTCCATCGACAGAGAGCTGGAGAGCCTCTCGACGGACAGCGAGGTCGACGCCGAGTTGGAGACGCTCAAGGGCGAGCTCGGAAAGGGCGGCTCCGCGAGCGACGACGTCGACGCGAGCACCGACGAGGAGATCGACGAGGAGCTGGCCGACATCGAGTCCGAGATCGACACGGACGACCTCGAGGCCGACGTCGCCGACGACGCCGAGGCGGAGGAGGAGGTCGACGTCGAGCTGGAGGAGTCGGAAGTCGACGCCGACGAACCGCGGAACTGACGCGCTAGGAACCGCGGAACTGACGCGTTACCGCTCTCCGCGCGGTCGGGCGCCGGTCCCCGCCCAGTCCTGTTCTCCGAGCCGGATCTCGCCGCCCTTCAGCCCGATCCCGTCGTACGGGTCCTCGGCGAGCAGCAGGGAGCCGTCGAGGTCGGCGTAGTCGAGGAGCGGCGCCAGCTGCGCGGCCGCCGCGATCGACGCGTTCGACTCGATCATGCAGCCGCACATCACCTCCAGTCCGTGAGCGCGCGCGGTCGCGATCATCCGTCTCGCCTCCAGCAGCCCGCCGGTCTTCATCAGCTTCAGGTTCGCGATGTCACAGCGGTCGGCGATCGCGGGGACGTCGGAGAGCGTGACGCACGACTCGTCCGCCGCGACGGGGAGCGCCGAGCGCTCGTAGACGAACCGGAGCCCCTCGGGCTCCTCGGCGGGCACGGGCTGCTCGACGAACTCCACGTCTCGCTCGGCGAGCCACTCGCTCTTTTCGACCGCCTCGCGGGGAGTCCAGGCCTCGTTGGCGTCCACGCGGAGCCGGGCGTCCGGCGCGGCCTCGCGGACCGCGTCGATCAGGTCGCGGTCCCGGTCGGTGCCGAGCTTGATCTTGAGGACGGGGTATCCCGCCTCGACGGCGGTCTCCGCCTTCTCGCGGACGCGCTCCGTCTCGTCGAGTCCGATCGTGTAGGAAGTCGCGGGCGCGGTCGAGGGGTCGAGGCCCCAGAGGCGGTACAGCGGGACGCCGAGCCGCTTCGCGGCGAGGTCGTGGACGGCGATGGACACGGCGGCCCGGGCGGCGGGATTGTCGCCGATCGCGCTCGCCATCCGGGCCTCGACCTCGTGGAACGCGTGCGGGTCGTCGACCGACTCGACGATCGACAGGAGTTCCGGAAGCACCGCCTCGACCGTCCCGGCCGTCTCTCCGTAGTGGACGGCGGGGGCCGCGCCGCCGATTCCGGTCATTCCGCCTTCGTCCGTGATCCGGACGATCACGTTCTCGGCGTCGGTCTGGGTGCCACGTGAAATGGTGAACGGGTTCTCCAGCGGGAGCGAGACCCGTTCGAACTCGGTATCGAGGCTCATTCGCTCGCGGGCCCCTCGTCGTCGACCCCGCCGTCGGCGGTCGCGGTCGCCTCCCCGAGCCCCGCGTCGACGATCCCGTCGACGATCGCCTCGGCGCCGTCCCTCACCGGATCGGCCGCTGGCGCTCCGAGCTCGTCGCCGAAGTCGGTGACGGCGTCGGCGGCGGTCGCGTCGTCGTCGACGTCTTTGGTGTTGAGCGCCCCGGCCACGACGCTCGTCTCGTGGACGGGCGCCGAGAGTCCCTCGTAGAGGTCGACGTAGTCCGCGAGCGTCGGGAGCGAGAACGACTCGTAGCCGTGGACCGCCTCTCGGCCCGCGGCGTGACAGAGGACGAGCCCGTCGGCCATCGAGCCGTGGAGGATGCCGCAGGTGACCGCCGAGTAGGCGGGGTGGACGATGCTCCCCTGTCCCTCGACGACGAGGAGGTCGTGGTCGTCGCCGATCTCGACGAGCATCTCCTCGACCGCGCCGGCGGTGAAGTCGGAGACGACGCGGTCGATCGGGTTCCCCCAGCCGGCGATCATGATGCCGGTCTGGCCGGTCGGGACGAACGCCGCGTCGATCCCGCGCTCGCGGGCCGCGGCGACGATCTCCAGCGAGGCCGTCATCTTCCCGACCGAGCAGTCGGTGCCGACCGTGAGCACGACGTCGGCGTCGACGTCGCCGGAGGCGCCCGTCGCCACCGTCAGGTCGTCGTCGGGCTCGCGGACGTCGACGAGGTCGACGCCGTGCTCGGCGGCCAGCGCGGCGAACTCCTCGTCCTCGTTCAGGAAGTAGTGGAGGCCGCTGACCACGTCGCACCCGGCCTCGATGGCGGCCTCGACGTCGGCGCGCCACGACTCGTCGAAGCCCCCACCGATCGGCGCGATACCGATGTAGAAGGCGTCCAGGTCGCCGGCGGCGGCCGCGTATGCCTCGTCGAACGACGCGACGATCGGCGCGTCCGCCACGTCGGGGACGTGGTCGCTGACGCGGTCGCCGGCGCGGTCGCGGTCGAGGACGGCCCGCACCTCTTGGTCGCCGTAACGCATCACGCCGAGGGCGGTCTTCGCGCGGTCGGGGAACTTCTCGTGGGCGAGAATGGCAATCCGTTCGTCGCTCATGGCGAGTCGGTCACCCCATGTACGCTTAAAAGGGTCGGCCGAGGTCGGCGGGTCTCTGCGATCCGTCGCCTCGTGCGGGGCGATCGTCGCCGGTCGCACTCGCGGTGGCCGCTCGTTTCAGGCCCGGTCGCGGACGAAGTGGTCGGCGCCTTCGTAGAACCAGTACCCGTTCTCGCGCATCGCCCGGCCGAGTTCCTGATGGAACTCGACGAAGTCGTCGAACTCCTCCTTCTCGACGCCCTCGAAGATCTCCTCGACGGAGACGACGGTCTCGTAGTCGATCCGGATCGGATGGTCGCCGTACGCCTCGACGTACTCCGCGGCCGACAGCGGGAAGTCCTCCTCCTCGTCGATCTTCTTCGCGAGCACGGCGTGGCCGTACTGCCGCATACCCTCGCTGCCCTGCTCCCCGTCGGGGTCGTGTGGCCAGTCCATACCCTCCGTTTACCGTGCCGCAGGAAAGTCGTTGCGCTCCGCCGAACGCGCGTCGGGCCGCCAGCGCGGTGGGGGTCCGTCCTGCCGGTCGCGTCGCCAGCGCGGTGGCGGTCCGTCCTACTGGCCGATCCACGGCTTCCGGCTTGGCCCGACGTGCGTCTTAGTTGAATTATAACACGATTTATTAACAGTATCTATAATTGAAAAACATTTAGAATACCTCGGAGAGCTTGTTAGCTCGGATCCCAACATGAAAGCAGTAGTATACCAAGGCCCGTACGAAGTGGCGGTAGAGGAGGTTGACGACCCGGAGATCGAGCACCCGAACGACATCGTCATCGACATCACGACCTCGTGTATCTGCGGTTCGGACCTGCACATGTACGAGGGTCGGACCGCGGCGGAGGAGGGAATCGTCTTCGGGCACGAGAACATGGGGATCGTCTCGGAAGTGGGCGAGGCGGTCTCGACGCTGGAGGAGGGCGACCGCGTGGTCATGCCGTTCAACGTCTCCTGCGGCTTCTGTCAGAACTGCGAGGAGGGGTACACCGGCTTCTGTACCAACGTCAACCCCGGCTTCGCGGGCGGCGCGTACGGCTACGTCGCCATGGGGCCGTATCCGGGCGGACAGGCCGAGAAACTGCGCGTCCCGTACGCCGATCACAACGCCCTGAAACTCCCCGAGGGACGGGAGCACGAGGACGCGTTCTCGCTGCTCGCGGACATCTTCCCGACCGGTTGGCACGGCACGGAGCTGGCGAACCTCCAGCCCGGCGAGTCGGTCGCCGTCTTCGGCGCCGGCCCGGTCGGACTGATGGCCGCGTACAGCGCGAAGATCAAGGGCGCGGCCGAGATCTACGTCGTCGACCAGGTGCCGAGTCGACTGGAACTGGCCGAGGACCACTGCGACGCGACCGCCATCGACTTCTCCGAGGGCGACCCGGTCGACCAGATCATCGAGGAACACGGCGGGATGGTCGACAAGGGCGTCGACGCGGTCGGGTATCAGGCGACCGACCCCGAGGACGTCGACACCGACACCGAGGACTACTCCTACGACCCGGCCAAGGAGAACCCGGCGGTCGTGATCAACAACCTCATCCGCGTCGTCCGGCCGACCGGCGAACTCGGCATTCCCGGTCTGTATGTGCCGGAGGACCCGGGCGCCCCCGACGACATGGCAGCGCAGGGGCGGCTCGGCATCGACTTCGGGAAGTTCTTCGAGAAGGGGCTGAAGTGCGGAACGGGTCAGTGTAACGTCAAGTCGTACAACCGGTACCTCCGCGACATGATCATCGAGGGACGCGCGGACCCGAGCTGGGTCGTCTCGCACCGCGTCGACCTCGAGGAGGCGCCGGAGATGTACGAGGCGTTCGACGCGCGAGAGGAGGGCGTCACGAAGGTCCTGCTCGAGCCCTGAATCGCCGAGGCTCCGCCCCGCGGTCGCCGGTCCGAATTTTTGCTTCGTTGAAATCCTCGTACGGGTACGTATTCTCGCGGCCGCGCTGAATGGAGCGGCTGAGTTCTGTGAGACCGGTTCCTCCCCGGTCGCCACGACATCCGTGGCGCAGCCGAGTCGGGGAGACCATTCTGAGAGTGCTACTCTCAGTCGAATGCGTCTCAATTCGTCTTCAGACGTTCGTTTGGAAATGCGCGACCATCCCGTCGAACAAAACGCGTGCGAGCTCCTCACCTCGCGCGGAGTATTCAAGTATCACCGAAAACAACGGAAGCGAGATGATCACGTCCGTCCTTCCCACCTCATGGACGGAGCTCGTCGTTTCGGCCGGCGTGCCGCTTTTCGTCATGTTGTTCTACTTCGACGGGATGATGCTCGGGAAATTCACTCCACCCGGGGCGCTCTTTTTCGGATACGTCGTTGTCGTCGACCCGCCACTGCTGGTGCTTTCAACGGTGGTTGGGCTGTGCGTCGCCGCTTCAACGCTTGGCCAGTGGACGCTGTACCGGGGGTTCAACGAGGACCGGCCGGAGCTCATCGGAATCCGTCGGCGGATGCCGTATCTAAACCGTCTTCCGTTCTTCATCCGGCGGAAGGTGGGCAAACGGTGGATGCGGTTCGTCACCCGCGCGTTCGATCGGTTTGGCGGTCTCGCTCTCTGTCTGACCAACGCCGTTCCAGGTATGGGGGGACTGATGAGTATCCCGGCCGGTCTGAGTAAGTACCCACTGGCCCGTTTTCTCGTGTTCGCCACCGTCGGAAACGTCTTCTACATGCTTCTCTTGGTCGCTGCCGCGAAGGGACTCGTCGACTTGTTTTGAAATAAAAATCAGTGTACGACCGGAAACGTCGAGTGAGACGACTCGAACGCCGACGCGCGTCTGGAGGTCTCACCTCTCGACGGTCGTCACGCCCGGAGCCACGCCTTCGGGTGTTCCGCCCGGAGGTGCGACTGGTACTGCGAGACGAGCTCCGGATAGCCGTCGGCGACGCAGTGCCAGCCGCAGTGCTCACAGAGCCGTTCGACCGCTTCGTCGTCGCTCTGGACGTGTCCGCCCCGCCTGTATGTAACCATAGTGAACTCTCTCGGCGGCCGAGCCGAGCCAATGGGTATCGTACGATACGAAAGCGCTTCACTCTGTCGGCGGCGCGAACGCGCCGTCACGCCGACGCTCGCGAATCCGGACATCCCTTCCGACCGCCGAAATCGGTATGTCGGTTCCGCGCGTTTTGGCCCGTATGTGCAAGTACTGCAACTGGGCCTTCCACGACGGGTGGGGCGAACTGCTGAAGTACGACGACGTCTACCAGTCGGCGGTCGGCGCGGAGACCGAGTCGACTCACGGGTTCCACGAGGAGTGGGACGACCTACAGGCCGAACTGGGGATCTGACGCTGACCGATCGGCCGAGCCGAGTCAGAGCGGGAACGCCTCCGCGCTCTCGATCGCGTCGGGGTCCGTCGTCGCGAGGTCGTCGAGTTCCCGCCGGATCCGCGCTTCGTCCATCTCGCTGCCGATGAACACGAGCCGCGTGCGGCGGTCGTCGTCGGGGCTCCACTCGCCGATCGGTCCCGCCTGCACCGACGGGCCGGCCTGGCTCACGCCGATCACCTCGTCGGTGCCCGCGACGTTCGCGACGCCCTTCGCTCGGACGACGGCGCCGTCCCAGTCGTCGAGCCAGTCCGCGAACGGCTCCGGATCGAGCGCGTCGGCGGAGCGGTAGACGAACGAGTCGACCCCGTGGGCCGCGGCGGCGCCCTCGTCGTGGTCGTGGGCGTGGCCGGCCGCCTCCTCGTCGTGGCCCTCTCCCTCGCTCTCGGCGATCGCCCGCTTCCAGCCCGGGGACCGCTTGGCCGTCTCGAAGTCGAACCGACCGGTGTCGAGCACGTCGTCCGAGTCCACCTCGGAGTAGCTCGTGCGGATCCGCTTCGCCCGCGGTCCGAGCCGGTCCGCGACCGACTCGATCTCGTCGAGCACGTCGTCGGGGACCATGTCCGTCTTGTTCAACACGAGCACGTCGCAGAACTCTATCCCCTCGACGAGCACGTCCGCGAGGGGACGGTCCGCGGCCGGCTCCCCGTCGCCCGGAAGGCTCTCGCCGGCGTCGAACTCCTTCCAGAACCCGTAGGTGTCGAGGACGGTCACCATCGTGTCGAGCCGGAAGCGCTCGGTCGGGTCGACCTCGGAGTCCTCGGTCCCCTCCGTGAACGCCCGCGCGATCGGGATCGGCTCTGAGATGCCCGACGACTCCACGAGGAGGTAGTCGAACTCGCGGGACTCCGCGAGCGCGGCGGCCTCGCTCAGCAGGTCGTCCTGCAGCCGACAGCAGATGCACCCGTTCGAGAGGTCGACGATCCCCTCCTCGTCGTTCTCGCGCGCGACGAGCTCGGCGTCGACGTTCACCTCGCCCATGTCGTTTAAGATGACGGCGATCCGGCGGTCGCCGGGGTTCGCGAGCAGGTGGTTCACCATAGTCGTCTTCCCGGCACCGAGGTACCCGCTGAGGACCGTCACGGGGATCCGGTCGTCGTTGCTCATGTGTGCCACCGTGAGACGTGCTATCAGTATGAAACGATCGATCGACGGAGTTCCCGCTGGCACAAAGTTTACGCCGGCCGCCGGGCGGTGCTCCACCATGCGCCGCAGAGCCCTCCTCTCGACCGCGGCCGCGACCCTCCCCCTCGCCGGGTGTCCGACCCCGCCGTGGGGGGAGATCCCCGAGACCGCCGCCGGCGCCGAGGTGACGCTCCGCCGCGAGCACGCCGGCGCGTTCGAGTCCGACGAGCCGAGTCCGCACGACGACGCCGTCCTGCTCCGCGCGCTCGACGCCGACCCGGCCCGGCTCACCGTCAGGGGCCGGCTGCTCGGCGGCTCGCGCGACTGCTACCGCGTCGACCTGATCGAGGCCGACCTGACGCCCGACCGCCTGCTGCTCCGGCTGACCACCGAGGACGACCCCAACTGGGACGAGGAGGTGTGTTCGGACATCGCCCAGGCCCATCCCTACGAGGTCGCGGTCACGTTCACGGAGGCGCCCGTTCCGGAGCGCGTCGAAGTCCGTCACGGCGACGAGACGGTGCTCGACGAGCGGGTGTGACTGACCGAGGCCGAAATCAGAGTGGTAGTTTATAAATAAACTGCGGTGGCGTCGCCGGCGCTGTGCGCCGGCTGCAAGCGAGAGCTTCGCTCTCGCCCTGCGCCCCGGTGAGCGGCCGAACGGGCCGCGAACCGCCGGTGTCGTCGGATCCGTCGCTTCCGGCGGCTGTCGCCGCCAGCGGCGAGGCTGGGGAGGCGTGAGGTTCGGCCGCTGTGCGGGGCGGGACTCAAAGGGGCAGCCGCGAGGGCGGCGTAGGCGACGTAAGCACTGGAGGGAGCGAGCAACGCGAGCGACCGAAGCGCGCAGCGAGCGTACGCCGCCCTCGCGGCTGGGGCTTTGGAGGACTTCACCGACGATCTTCCAGCGAACAGGTATAAACGATCGACTGGAACTTCGGAGGACTTCACCGCAGCACCCGTCGCTCCCGTGTATGGACGATCGACTGAGCTCTCTCAGCCGGCAACATCATCGCCACCAACCCCGTCTTATCGCTCGATCCCGCCCTGCTCTTTGATCCGCATGATGTGTCGGACGTTCAGGTAGATCTCCTCCGGCGAGGTCTGCTCGTCGGGGTCGTACAGGTCCGACACGCGGTAGAGGATCGCCGAGAGCTGTTGGCTCTCGGAGCTGTCCCCGCGCACGTCGGCGGCGATCTCGCGGAGGAACGCGCGGACCTCGCCGTCGTCGGGGAACTCCCCGGCGGCCGCGTCCGCGGCCGACTCCGAGACGACAGGGTCGACGCCGGCCGCGTCGAGGGGGTCGGCGGGGTCGTCTTCGCCCCCGTCGCGCTCTGCATCCTCTTCGTCGCGCTCTGCATCCTCTTCGTCGCGCTCTGCATCCTCTTCGTCGCGCTCTGCATCCTCTTCGTCGCGCTCGGCCTCCTCTTCGTCGCGCTCGGCCTCCTCTTCGTCGCGCTCGGCCTCCTCTTCGTCGCGCTCGGCCTCCTCACCGCCCCCGTCGGCTCCGTCCTCCCCGCTCATCGACCCTGGCTCACCCCGCGACGGCGCACCACGCCGGCGTTGTTCGCGACGTTCTCCACGATCACCCGGAACGCGTCGGCGGTCTCGCCCTCGCCCAGCACCACCGGGTCGCCCTCGTCGCCGCCGGTCCGGACCGCGGGGTCGAGCGGGACGCCGCCCAGGAAGGGGAGCTCGTGCTCCCGCGCGAGCGCCTTCCCGCCGCCGGAGCCGAATATCTCGTGGAACCCGCCGCAGTCCGGACACCGGAAGCCGGCCATGTTCTCGGCGATCCCGAGGACGTTCGTGTCGTGTTTGCCGAACATCCGGAGGCCCTTCACCGCGTCGTCGAGCGCGACCTCCTGCGGCGTGGTGACGATCACGGCGCCCGTGAGCGGGAGCGTCTGGAGGATCGTGAGCTGCGTGTCGCCGGTGCCCGGCGGCAGGTCCATTACGAGGTAGTCGAGCTCGCCCCACTCCACGTCCTCGACGAGCTGAGTGATGATCTTGTGGACCATCGGCCCGCGCCAGATGACGGGGTCGTCCTCGCCGGTGAGGAAGTCCATGCTCATCAGCGTCACGCCGAAGCGCTCGGGCGGGACGATCGTCTCGCCGTCCGTCTGGGGTCGCTCCTCGGCCGAGACCATCCGCGGGACGTTCGGCCCGTACACGTCGGCGTCGAAGAGCCCGACGCGAGCGCCCAGCTCCGAGAGCCCGGCCGCGATGTTGACGGCCATCGTCGACTTGCCGACGCCCCCCTTCCCGGAGGCGACCGCGATCACGTTCTTCACGCCCGGTAGCACCCGCTCGTCCGCGTCCAGCTCGTCCGGGATCGACGCCGACAGGTCCACGTCGAACCCGGTGTCCGCGAGCGCGTCCCGCACGTCCTCGGCGATCGCGGACTCGTGCGGCGAGAAGGGCGCGCCGAGCGCGAGCGACACCCGGACCGTCCCGCCGTCCCCGTCCGCCTCGACGGCGACGTCGTTCACGAGACCGAGCGAAACGATGTCGTCCCCGAGGTCGGGGTCCTGCACGTCCGCGAGCCGCTCTCGCACGTCCGCTTCGTTCATGCCCGGAGGGAGGGCGGTGGGGCGAATAAGGGTTCTGTCACCCGGTCAGTCGACCCGCGTGCCCGCGTCTTCGCCGCGCAGGAACGGTCCCAACCCGTCGGCGCCGAACACGTACGCCGGCGCGTCGAGCGCCAGGAGCTCCCGCACCTTCGCCGCCATCCCGCCGGAGACGTCCGTCGCGTCGCTCGCGCCGAGCGCGTCGGCCACCGCGTCGAACGAGTCGACGGCGGGGATCACCTCCCCGCCCGCGTCGAGGACGCCGGGGACGATCGAGCAGACGCCGACCCGCCGCGCGCCGAGGCCGGCGGCGAGCTCGACGACCAGCTCGTCGCCGGAGACGACGGTGACGCCCGCGCCCGCGGTCGCGACGCCGTCGCCGTGGAGCACCGGGACGAACCCCTCGCCCAGCAGCGTCGACGTCGACGAGAGCGGGAGGTCGAGGTCGCCGCCGGCCCCGTCGGGTCGGGCCGCGAGCGACAGCGGGTGGACTGGCACCGCGGACACGTCGCGGTCGCGGAGCCGGTCGAGGACGGCCCGGTTCAGCGTCGTCATCGCGCCGTGGACGTCCGCCACGGCCGCCGGATCGCGGGTCCCCGCGCTCGTCGACACGCCGTGCTCGCTGGCGTGGTGGTGACCGAAGCTCCCGCCGCCGTGAACGACGACGAGCCGGTCGACCGTCCCGTCGGCGAGGGCGTCCGCGATCGCGTCGCAGGCGGCCGCGAGCCTCTCGTCGTCGAGCGTCTCGGGTCGGTCCTTCTCGGTGATCAGACTCCCGCCGAGCTTGAGGACGACGGGGGGTGCGGCGCCGTCGGAGCCGGAGTCGAGTCCGTCGTTCGTCACGACTCCACCACCCGGACGCCCTCGGTCGCCAACTCGGCGCGGAACGCGTCCTCGCAGCCCTGCGTGAACGAGAGCGCGGTCTCGGAGGCGTCGCTCGCGTCGAGCGCGACGATGCACCCCCCGCCGCCCGCGCCCGTGAGCTTCGCGCCGTGTGCGCCCGCGTCCCGGGCGGCCCACACCATCGCGTCGAGCGACCGCGCCGAGACGCCGAGCGCGGCGAGGAGGCCGTGGTTGAAGTCCATCAGCTCGCCGAGCTCCGCGAGCAGCTCCGGCGACGGCTCCTCCTCCGGGACGGCGTCGGCCAGCAGCGCCTCGCCGGTCCGGACGACGTCGCCGATCGACTCGACCGTGTCGGCGGCGAACCCGTACTCCTCGCGGAGCTGGCCGACGCCGGCCACGAGCTCGCCGGTGTCGCCCGCGCCACCGTCGAAGCCGACGACGAACGGTAGGTTCGGCGCCTCGATCGGCTCGCAGTCGTCGCCCTCGACGCGGACCGCACCGCCTATCGCCGAGCAGAAGGTGTCGGCGCGGGAGGCCTGCCCGTCCTGCACCTCGTACTCGGCGCGGTACGCGCGATCGGCCAGCTCGCGTCGGTCCAGCGGCTCGCCCAGCGCCCGCGTCGCGGCGTCGATCCCCGCGACCACGACGGCCGCCGAGGAGCCGAGCCCCGCGCCCAGCGGGATGTCGCTCTCGACGGTGATTTCGAAGCCGGCGTCCGGCGCGTCGGCCGCCGCTCGCGCCTGCCGCACCGCGGCGTCGACGTAGCCCATCGCGGCCTCGACCAGCGGCGTCGGCACGTCGACGTCGGGGCGGTCGTCGGTGCCGCCGGAGTACTCCACGGTGAACCCGTTCAACGAGAGGTCCTCGGCCTCAACGCGGACGTGGTCGTCCGCCCGCGGCTCGGCGGTCACCGTTGCGCGTCGCTCGATCGCGGCCGGCACGGCCGGCTCGCCGTACACGACGGCGTGTTCGCCGAAGAGGTACACCTTCCCCGGCGCTTCACAGACGGTCATACGAACTCCCTCTCTCCGGGGGCTTACAGGCGTTGCGCTTGCCGGGTCGCGCGGCGGGCCGGTCGCCTTCGTCGGGGCGCGGCCCGTCGACGACGGCCCGGCCGATCCCCCCATCTTTTCAGCGCCGCCCGCCGTCGCGTGTGCCATGACTCAGCTACCGTCGCTCCTCGCGGGGTCGATCACGGACTTCGTCGAGAGTATCGCGGTCGCGATCCCTCGGCTGCTCTCCGGAGCGGTCTTTCTCGCGCTGGCGTACGTGACGGTCCGCCTCGTCCTCTCGGTGGTCCGGGCCTCGATCCATCGGGTGTACGTCGGCGACAGAGAGCTCGTGGGCGACCTCATCGTCACGCTCGTGGCGATCTTCCTGTGGTTCGGCGTCGCGCTGACCTTCCTGAAGATCGTCGGCATGGGCGACATCGCGGCGAGTCTCGGCACCGCCGTCGGCTTCATCGCGCTGGGCGTCTCGTACGCGCTCTCGGAGATGATCGAGGACACGGTGGCCGGCGTCTACCTCCTCCGGGACCCCGATTTCAACGTGGGGTACCGCGTCGAAGCGAAGGGCGTGACCGGTACCGTCGCCGCCATCGAGCTCCGGAAGACCCGCATCGACACGGACGGGGGCGACCGCGTCGTGCTCGCGAACCGGGAGATCGAAGGGAAGTGGACGTACGACGAGTCCGGCGACGCGGCCGGGTGAACGGTCCGTGAGACGCGTCCCCTCGGTCACCAAACACTTATCTGGTCGGGATGAAAGCGAACGAACATGTCCGACGACACCGACACCGACGAGGACCGCGGAGGGGGAGACGCGACCCCCGCGGAGACGACGGCGGAGGAAGCAGCGACCGCCTCAGAGACGACGGCCGAAGAGGAGACGGACCCCGCAGCAGAGCGGGTGGAGGGGGACACGACTCTCGCGGCGTTAGCACACGCCTCCGCGCTCGTCGCGTCCTTCTTCGGACCCCTCCTCTTCCTCATACTCGCGGACGACGACGACGAACTCGTCAAACGGAACGCCAAGAACGCGCTGAACTTCCAGATCGTCGTGTTCGTGGCGCTGGTGATATCCGGGCTGTTGACCGTCGTGCTCATCGGGCTCCTGCTGATCCCACTCATCGCCGTGATAGACCTCGTGCTGGTCCTGATAGCGACCGTGAAGGCCAACGACGGAGAGGTGTACCAGTACCCGTACACGCCCGACATCATCTGATCGGACGGCGCCCGGTGGTCGGATCCGGCGAACGGGTCCCGTCGACGGCGCTCGCTCTCGAGACGCGCGGTCGGTCCCGCTCGGGATCGGGTCTCTCGATTCGAGCGGCGAAAAGTCGAACTCGATGTCGACGGTTACAGTTCGTCCTCGAAGTCGTCGAGGGGGAAGACGGTGTCGGCACCGCGGCGGTCGAGCGTCTCGTTGGCGAGCAGCCAGTAGACGACCGACAGCGCGCGTCGACCCTTGTTGTTCGTCGGGATGACGAGGTCGACGTTCGACAGCTGGTTGTTGGAGTCGCACATCGCGATGACCGGGATACCGACCGTGATGGCCTCCTTGACGGCCTGCGCGTCGCCGATCGGGTCGGTCACCACGACGACATCCGGCTCGATGTAGCCGGCGTAGTCGGGGTTCGTCAGCGTCCCGGGGATGAACCGTCCCGTGCGGGCGCGGGCGCCGATGGCGTCCGCGAACTTCTCGGCCGGGAACCGGCCGTACTGCCGCGAGGACGTGACGAGGATCTGCTCGGGGTCGTAGTTGGAGAGGAAGTCAGCCGCGGTGCGGATCCGCTGGTCCGTCGTGCTCACGTCGAGCACGTACAGGCCGTCGTCGCGGACGCGGTGGATGAACCGCTCCATGTCCTTCGTCTTCTGCTGGGTCCCGATGTGGACCCCGGCGGAGAGGTAGTCCTCGACGGGGATCAGCAGGTCGACGTCGTCGTCGGGCATGACGTCGTCGTCGAACGGGGAGGCCTCCTCCTCGTCCGCGCCGTCGTCGCCCTCGGCGTCTCCGGTCTCGGCGTCGGCGGGTGCTTCGGGTTCGGCGTCGGCGGACGCCCCCTCGGCAGCCGCGTCGGCGGTCGGTTCCTCGGTCGTGTCGGCCTCCTCCTCGACCGTCGCGTCGACCGCCTCGGTCTCCGCGTCGTCGTCGAGTTCGACCGCGTCGTTGTCTTCGCTCATGTGTGGTGTGGACCCGTCATACCGCGTCGTCCGCGATGCGGATCAGTTCGTTCAGCTTGGCGGTGCGCTCGCCGCCGACCGTCCCGGTCTTGATGAACCCGGCGTCGGTCGCCACGGCGAGGTGTGCGATGGTCGTGTCTTCCGTCTCGCCCGATCGGTGGGAGATGATCGTCTCGTAGCCGTTACGGGCGGCGAGTTCGACCGCGTCGAACGCGTCCGACAGCGTCCCGATCTGGTTCGGCTTGATCAGGATGCTGTTGGCCGCGCCCTTCTCGATGCCCTCCTGGAGCCGCTCGACGTTGGTGACGAACAGGTCGTCGCCGCAGATGAGGGTCCGGTCGCCGACCCGGCCGGTCAGCTCCGCGAACGCCTCGTAGTCGTTCTCGTCGAGGGGGTCCTCGACGTACGCGAGGTCGTACTCGTCGACGAGGTCGGCGACGTACTCGATCTGCTCGTCGGTCGATTTCGTCTCGTCGCCGTACACGTACGCGTCATCGTCGTCGTCGTACAACTCGGCGGCCGCCATGTCGAGCCCGAAGCGGATCTCGAAGCCCACTTCGTCTTCGACGAGGTCGACCGCCTCCTCGACGACCTCGAACGCCTCGGCGTCCGAGATGGGGGGCGCCCACGCGCCCTCGTCGCCCTTCGCCGCGGGCACGCCGCGCTCGTCGAGCACGTCCGCGACCGCCGCGTGGACCGCGGCGTTCGCGAAGACGGCCTCCGAGACGCTGGGCGCGCCCACCGGCGCCGCGAGGAACTCCTGGATGTGGGTCGCCTCCTTGGCGTGCTCCCCGCCGCCGACGACGTTGCCGAGCGGGATCGGGAAGTTGTCGCCGCGGAACGCGCCCCCGAGGTGCTGGTACAGCGGGGCACCGAGCACGTCGGCGGCGGCCTTCGCGGCCGCCATCGAGATCGCGACCGCGCTGTTTGCGCCGATCGCCGAGAAGTCGTCCGTGCCGTCGGCCGCCCGAAGGGCGTTGTCGACGGCGCGCTGGTCGCCCGCGTACAGGCCTTCGAGCCGCGGCACGGCGTGCTCGCGGGCCTTCGCGATGGACTCGCTGGCGGGCAGCTCGATCGCCTCGTACTCGCCGGTGGACGCCCCGCTGGGTGCCGCTCCGCGGCCGAAGCCGCCTGACTCGGTGAGGACGTCGGCCTCGACGGTCGAGTTTCCGCGGGAGTCGAGCACGCGCCGCAACGAAACGCTGGTGATTCGTGTCATCAGTTGGATTCCCTCCGGACCGTGAACGGAAGCACGCCCGCGTCGTACTCCTCCGCGGCGACGAGGATGGGCTCCGTCTGGTCCGTCTCGATCAGCACGGGCGCCCCGTAGGACACCTGCAGCGCTCGCGCGCCGAGTATCCGTGCCTTCTCGTATCGATTGTATCGCTGTCCTGACATTATTACTGGTACGGTGAGACGACGTCGACGAGGTCGCGGTGGCTGACCATCATCCGGCGACAGCAGTGCCGGTGGACGCCGAGGTCGTCGAGCACTTCGCCCGGGTCCTCGTCGCCCTCGCGGGCGCGCTCCCTGAACTCTTCCCAGTGTTCACCGATGACGTTGCCGCACGTGAAACACCGGACGGGGATCATCATGACTGGATCACCTTAGCGGTAGGACTTCTGGTAGCGGGCACGCGCGCCGGGTCCGCCCCACTTCTTGGGTTCGGACTGGCGAACGTCGTTGACCAGCAGCGTGCGGTCGAAGTTCATGTACGCGTCGCGCAGCTCGGCGTCGCCGAGGTGCTGGACGAGACCGCGCGCGATGGCGGTCCGCGTCGCGTCGGCCTGGCCGCTGAAGCCGCCGCCCTCGACGTTGATGTCGATGTCGACGCCGTCGCGGAGCTCCTCGCCCGCGATGCGGAACGGCTCCAGCATCTTGAGACGCGCCTGCTCCGGTTCGACCAGCTCGACTGGCTGGGAGTTGATGCGAACGCGACCGGCGCCGTCGCGCACGGTGGCGCGGGCGACGGCCGTCTTCTTTTTGCCTGAGGTGTTAGTTACCATGTGACGTTGGCTCCCAGAGACTCGGAGATCTCCCCGAGCGTCGTGAACTTGATGTTCGAGAGGCGGTCGAGCGAGGTGCCGTCGAGGACGACGCTCTCGACGTCGTCGTCGCGCTCGTAGGGGTTCCCCACGTAGACGCGGACGTTCGAGAACGCCTCGCGGCCGTCCTCCGTCTTGTACGGCAGCATGCCGCGGATGGCACGCTTGAAGATCCGGTCGGGGCGCTTGGGGTAGTACGGCCCGCTGTCGGAGCCGAGCTCCGCGCGGGTGTGGTACGTCTCCAGCGTCGCCTCCTCGTTGCCGGTGATGACCGCGCGCTCGGCGTTGACGACGGCGACCGTCTCGCCGTCGAGGACGCGCTGGGCGACCTTCGACGAGACGCGACCGAGGATGCAGTCGCGGGCGTCGACGACGACGTCCGCGTCGATCTTCGCGAGACTCATCGAATCACCCGGACGTCGCTGCCTTCGGGGTTCTGTTCGACGAACTGTTCTAGCGACACCGCTTCGCCGGCCTGGTCGATCTTCGTTCGGGCGGTCCCCGAGAAGTCGACGGCGGCGACGGTGACGTTCTTTTCGAGCACACCGCTGCCCAGCACCTTGCCGGGGACGACGACCGTCTCGTCTTCCTGAGCGTACCGTTCGATGCGGCCCAGGTTGACCTCAGCGTGCGTGCGCCGTGGCTTCTCCAGTCGGTCGGCGACGTCCTGCCATACGCTGGCACCGGAGTCACGCGAGACCGACTTCAGATCGGCGATGAGGTTCTGTAGTTTCGGATTCGTCTTGCTACTCATAGCTGTCCCTCCTGTGGTGGAGAGTTAGTGAAAACGGAGTGCAGGGAGCAGGATTTGAACCTGCGGACCTCTACAGGACAGCGCCCTGAACGCTGCGCCGTTGGCCTGACTTGGCTATCCCTGCGTGCACTCCTGGGTAATCCGGCTCCCTTCAAACCACTTTCGGTCCCGCCGTCGGAACGACCCGACTCGGGCTCGGAGCGACCCGACGCGGCGTCGGGTCGGAACGCGGCGCCGCGGCTCCGTGCAGGGGCGAGCGCCGGCCGCGTGATTTGAAGGTCCGTCATTACGTTAGACCGCGACTTTCGTCTGTAGTTCGTCCGCGCGCTCCTCGATGGACTCTATCGCGCGGAGCAGCAGTTCCTCGACGCTGAACGACCCGTCCGTCTCGATGTGGAAGACGAACGCGCCGGGGACGTCCTCGACGCTGACCTCCTTCCCGGGGAACCGCTCCGAGAGGTCGTTGTCGAACGCGTCGGTGAGCTCGATGTCCCCGTCGGGCGTCTCGATGACGCCGCGGAGGATCCGGGGCTCGTCGTCGTCGAACTCGCCGAGGTCGCCCTCGACGGTGACGCGCTGGAGGTGACGGTAGCCGACGGAGACGCCGCCCTGGTGTTTGGCGTGCTCCTTGCCGGCGTTCAGCACCGCGTCCGCCTCGAACTCCAGCCGCTGTCCCTCCTTCAGCTCGATGATCGGCACGTTCTCGTCGGCGACTCCGACGAGCGGGTCGGCGCTCTCGATGTCGCCGGAGTACGCCGTCGCCGGTCCCTCGACGTCAAGCGCGAGGGTGACCTCGTCGCCGACCTCGAAGTCGTCGAGCGGCGTCGTCAGGGGGATGAGCCCCAGCCGGAGGCCGATCATCTCGTCGAACATGACGGAGGAGTTCTCGACGAACCGGACGGTGTCGATCGAGAACGTCGGGACGTCGGCGATCATCGCGCGGCGGATGCCGTTCGCGAACGCCGGCGTGAGCCCGCGGATCAGCACCCGCGCGCTTCGTTCGTCCCGTTCGACGTACTGGACGTCGAAGTCGTCTTCCGTCATGTCAGACTCGCTTGTTCTTGGGCGCCTTCGTCCCGTCGTGCGGGATGGGCGTGACGTCCTCGATCCGGCCGATCTCGACGCCCGCGCGCGAGAGCGCGCGGATCGTCGCCTGCGCACCGGGACCGGTGGACTTGTTGAGGTTGCCGCCCGGGCCGCGCACGCGAACGTGCACGCCCTCTAAGCCGGCGTCCTTGACGCGCTCGGCGACGACCTCCGCCATCTGCATGGCGGCGTACGGCGACGCCTCGTCGCGGTTCTGCTTCACCACGGTGCCGCCGGACGACTTGGCGATCGTCTCGGCGCCCGTCTCGTCGGTGACCGTGATGAGCGTGTTGTTAAACGACGCGTACACGTGGGCGATGCCCCACTTTCCGTCCTCGGATTCACTCATTAGTTGCTCTCCTGTGACTCCGCGCGCTCGGGGTGGAGATCGTCCGCGAGCGGGCTCGTCTCGTCGAAGGCGATGGCGCCCTCGTCGTCCACGTCGACCTTCACCGAGGGGCGCGTGACGCGGGCCCCGTTGACGGTGATGTGGCCGTGGACGATGAACTGGCGGGCCTGCTGGGTCGAAGACGCGAACCCCTGCCGGTAGGCGACCGTCTGGAGACGGCGCTCGAGCAGGTCGGTCACGTCCAGCGAGAGGACCGCGGAGATGTCGTCGTTGTCGCCGAGGATGCCGATGCGACGGAGCCGTGCGACGAACTCCGCGCCGGCCTCCTGGGCGGCGTCGACGTCACCCTGGGCCTCGCCGAGCAGCCGACGCGCCTCGCGTCGCATGCTGCGCAGCTCGGACTGGGCGCGCCAGAACTCCTCTTTGTTCTTCAGGCCGTAGCGCGAGAGGAGGTCGGACTCCTCGGCGATGCGCTCGCCCTGGTACGGGTGGTTCGGCGTCTCGTAGCCCTTGGTGTTCTTGCCGGTGCTCATTCCTCGTCACCCGCTGCTTCTTCTTCCGCCATCTCCTCGCGGATCTCCTCGACGTTGACGCCGATGGTGCCCTCGGACCGTCCCGTGGACTTCGTGCGCTGGCCGCGAACCTTCTGGCCGCGCTTGTGGCGAACGCCCTTGTACGATTCGATGACCTTCATCCGGTTGATGTCGTGACGGCGCTTCTCGCTGACGTCGGTGCCGACGAGGTGCGTCGTCTCTCCGGAGTAGAAGTCGTTCTGTCTGTTCGTCATCCACGACGGGACGTGGTCTTCGAGGTTCTCGGCGATGTCGACCACCGCGTCGATGTCATCCTCGTCGAGGAGACCGAACGTGGCGTTGCGGTCCACGTCGGCCTTCTCGGCGACCAGCCGCGCCGTGCGCGTGCCGATGCCGTCGAGTTCGGACAGGCTTCGCTCGACCGTCTTCGTCCCGTCGAGGTCAGCGCCCCCGATCCGGACGAAGTATTGGAGGTCTTCCTCCTCCGGCGAGTCGTCCTGTGTTTCTTCCGTGCTCATGTGTTGGTTGTGGTGAGCCCTACCGGCGCGAATCCGGCGGTGCTCGGTCCGTTCGAGCGTTGCGGCGGGGATTCGAACCCCGGAGGCAGTGACGCCACAGAGTTAGCAACCCTGCGCCTTGGGCCAGGCTTGGCTACCGCAACTCGCGTCGTATCGTCGCCCTCGCGGACTCGGGACCCGGTGCCCCTGCAGTTCGTGCATCCGTACGGTCCCGCTTTCGCTACTTAAACATCACGGAAGGCGGGGCCGAGTGCGTCCCGTTCGCACGGGTGTGAGGTGTTCACGTGGAGAACGCCGCGTCTCGCGGAATCGGGGGGTTCCGTTTGGCGTACTGTTTAGTGGGTGCCCCGGGTGGTCCGACACATGAAGGCAGTCCAGTTCGACTCCCACGGCGACCGCGACGTGATCGAGTACGGCGAGTTCCCCGACCCGGATCCCGGACGCGACGAGGTCGTCGTCGACGTCAAGGCGGGCGCGCTGAACCACCTCGACATCTGGACGCGTCGCGGGATGCCCGGCATCGACCTGGAGATGCCCCACATCCCTGGCAGCGACGCGGCCGGCGTCGTCGAGTCCGTCGGTGAGGGCGTGACGCGGTTCGAGCCCGGCGACCGCGTCGCCGTGAGCGCCGGCGTCTCCTGCGGCGAGTGCGAGTTCTGCCGCCACGGCGAGGAGTCGCTGTGCCCCTCGTTCCACATCATCGGCGAACACGTGCGCGGGGTCCACGCCGAGTTCGCCGCCGTCCCGGCCGAGAACCTCGTCCCCGTTCCCTCGGACGTCGACTGGGAGGTCGCCGGCTCCGCCTCGCTCGTCTTCCAGACCGCGTGGCGGATGCTCCAGACCCGCGCCGACATCGAGGCGGGCGAGAAGGTCCTGGTGCTCGGCGCCTCCGGCGGCGTGGGCCACGCGGCGGTCCAGATCGCCGACCACGCGGGCTGTGAGGTGTTCGCGACCGCCTCCACCGAGGAGAAGCTCTCGCACGCCGAGGCGTGCGGGGCCGACCACGTCATCAACTACGAGACGGACGACTTCGCCGAGGAGATCGCCGAACTCACCGGGAAACGCGGCGTCGACGTCGTCGTCGACCACGTCGGCGCGGCGACGTACCCGAACTCGCTGAAGTCGATGGCGAAGGGCGGGCGGCTCGTCACCTGCGGCGCGACCACCGGCCCGAACCCCGACGCGGGGCTCAACCGCATCTTCTGGAACCAGCTGTCCGTCATCGGGTCGACGATGGCGACGCCCGGCGAGGTCGACGACGTCCTCGAACTCGTCTGGGACGGCACCTTCGAGCCGCACGTCCGCGACACCCTCCCGATGAGCGAGGCCGCGCGCGCCCACGAGATGATCGAGAACCGTGAGGGCTTTGGCAAAGTAGTCGTAAGACCGGACAGTGAGCTCTGAGACCGACGCGGACGGGAGCCCGGACGGCGGCTACGTCCACGTCCCGGAGGGCGAAACCCCGGCCGGCGAGACCCCGGCGGGCGAAACCCCAGCCGGCGAGGAGCCGGTGGCAGACGGCTTCGGCCGGAAGGGGTGGGCGCTGACGGCCGTGCTGTTCACCTGCGTCCTCGTCATCCCCGGGATCATCTATCTCTATCCGTACGCGGCGGGCTGGTTCGGACTGCCGTTCTTCGCGACGTACCTCGCCCTGCCGCTCGTCCCCGCCGTCCTCCTCGGCCTCGTCGCCGTCTGGTCGATGACCGCGGCGACGCGGGACCGGTAGCGGGAGGCGTCGCCGCCGCGGGACGACGCCGAGAGGTCGGTACCGCGAGCGGCGAACGACAACCGTTTTGAACGACACCTGCGCAGTAGCGATATGTTAATCACCGTCTCCGGCCCGCCCGGCAGCGGGAAGAGCACGAACGCCGCGGGGCTGGCCGACCGGCTCGGCGTGGACCACGTCTCCGGCGGCGACATCTTCCGCGAGATGGCGGCCGAACGCGGCATGACGCCGGTCGAGTTCAACGAGTTCGCCGAGCAGGACCCCCAGTTCGACCGCAAGCTCGACCGACGCCTCCGCGACATCGCCACGACCCGCAACGATCTGGTCCTGGAGTCGCGGCTCGCCGGGTGGCTCGCGGCCGACCACGCCGATTTCCGGTTCTGGTTCGACGCCCCGCTCTCGGTCCGCGCCGAGCGGATCGCCGAGCGCGAGGGGAAGCCCGTCGACCGCGCGAGAACCGAGACGAAGCGACGCGAGGACTCCGAGCGCAAGCGGTACGGCGAGTTCTACGGCATCGACATCGACGACCTGTCGATCTACGACGCCGCGTACAACACCGCCCGCTGGAGCCCCGAGCCCTTCCTCGACATACTCGTGGCGACCATCGAGGCGTACGACCCCGCGACCGACGAGGGGAAGGCGCCGATCGAGGGCGTGAGCTACGACTTCTGAGTCGGCGACAACACGGTACACTCCAATGACAGACACAGCCGACGACGCTCCCGCGGCCGGCGACGACCCGCTCCGGGCCCCGCCCGGCGAGCGCTCGATCCCGGAGCTGCTCCGGTTCGGCGTCGTCAACGTCGACAAGCCCGCCGGCCCCTCCTCCCACCAGCTCTCCGCGTGGGTGCGCGACGCGGTCAACGACGCGCTCGCGGCGCTCGACCCGGATGGGGAGCCGATCGACGGCGTCGCCCACGCCGGCACCCTCGACCCGAAGGTCACCGGCTGTCTGCCGACGCTCACCGGCGACGCGACGCGGGCGGCTCAAGTCTTTTTAGAGGGAAGCAAGGAGTACGTCGCCGTCCTCGAACTCCACGGGTCGCCGCCGAGCGACTTCCGCGAGGTGGTCGCCGAGTTCGAGGCGGAGATCTACCAGAAGCCCCCGCGGAAGAGCGCCGTGACCCGCCGGCTCCGGACCCGGACGATCCACGAGCTCGACGTGCTGGAGGTCGCCGACCGGCGGGCGCTTCTCCGGATCCGGTGTGAGTCGGGGACCTACGTTCGGAAGCTGTGTCACGACATCGGCCTCGCGACCGGGGTGGGCGCCCACATGGGACACCTCCGCCGGACCGCCACCGACCCGTTCGACGACGGCGACCTCCACGCGTTACAGGACCTCGTCGACGGCCTCGCGTGGGCGCGAGCGGGCGACGAGGCGCTCCTCCGCGAGGTCGTCCGGCCCGCCGAGGACGCGCTGGTCCACCTCCCGTCGGTGACGGTCGCGCCCTCGGCCGCGCGCAACGTCGCCACCGGCGCGCCGGTGTACGCGCCCGGAGTCATCGGCGTTGCGGAAGCGACCGACGCGACCGCGCGATCGTCGGAAGCGGCCGACGACCTGCCGCTCGTCGCGTGCCACACGCCCGACGGCGTCGCGGTCTGTCTCGGCCGGCTCGTCGGGGACCCCGACGCCGAGTCGGGCGTCGTCGTCTCGCTGGAGCGCGTCCTTTTATAATCGCGCCCGCGCGGGTCCGAGTATGGACGAACGCGAGGCGGCCGACCCAGACGCGGACGATCCGGACGCGGGCGACTCAGACGCGGGCGATCCGGACGCGGGCGATACACACGACAGCGACGAGAAACGGGTGTCCCTCGGCACGGCGAGCGCGGAACCGGGCGAGGTCGCCCGCGGCTGGCTCGACGTCGCGGAGCTGCCGACCGGCACCGCCGAGCGGCTCCCGGTCGTCGTCGCGAACGGGCCGGAAGACGGACCCACGCTGTGGCTGACGGGCGGCGTCCACGGAGACGAAGCGACCGGTGTCGCCGTCGTCCAAGACGCGGTGACGGCGCTGGCGGTAGAGGCCCTCGCAGCGCTCGCCGGGACGGTCGTCGCGGTTCCCGTCGTCTCGCCGGCGGGCCTGCGGAGGAACGCCCGCGAGACGTACTACGCCGACGAGGACCCGAATCGGCACTTCCCGGACGCCGACGCGGAGTCCGCGCGGCCGCCGAAGCTCCAGGAGCGGATCGACGCCCGGCTGTACGCCGCGATGACCGGCGAGACGGTCGAGGACGCAGGGGGGCGCGACGGTCCCGACCGCGAGCCGGTCGACCCGCCAGTCGCCGAGCCCGCCGGAACGGGCGTCGTCGCCGACGCGCTGATCGACTGTCACACCGCGGGCGTCGGCAGCGAGCCCTTCGCGATCCGCGACCGCGTGCTGTTCGGAGAGCGGCGGAGCGAGAACGACGCGGTGGCGCTCTCCGACGAGTTGGGCCGCCTCGTCGACGCCTTCGGCTTCCCGACGGTGCGCGAGTACCCGGCCGCGGAGTACGTCGAGGAGGACCTCCAGCGCTCGACCGCGGGCGCCGTGCTCAACGAGGCCGGCGTCCCGGCGTTCACCGCGGAGCTGGGCGCGCACAGCGTCGTCGACGACGGACTGGTCGAGGCGGGCGTCGCCGGAATCGCCGCGGTCGCGGTCGAACTCGGCCTCCTCGCGGGCGAAGACGTTCCGGGGTCGGTCGGCGAGCCCGGCGACTATCTCAACCCCACGCCGGTCGACTTTCCGGTCCGTCGCTTCCGCGGACCGACGACCGACGTCTCGGGCCTGATCCGTCACCGCGTCGCCGCCGGCGACGCGTTCGAGGAGGGCGACGTCCTCGCCGACGTGGTCGCCGCGACCGGCGAGGAGCGAGGGGCGATCAGCGCGGACCGCGACGGCTACGTCCTCGGACGCACCGAGGGACTGGCGGTCTACGAGGGCGACCCGACCGGGAGCCTCGCGGTGCGCGACGACGGCGACCTCGTGGTCCCGCGCGAGAGCGACGAGGAGTGAAGCGAAGTCCTTAATTACTGCACTCTCATTTTTCCGCGTGCAGACGGGGACCGTGGGGTAGTGGTATCCTATGCGGATGGGGTCCGTATGACCTGAGTTCGACTCTCAGCGGTCCCACTTCGAGCTTTTAGGTCGCGAGCGACGCCGACGTCTCGGCCGCCCCCGAGTCAGACGCCGTCTACGAGCCGTTCCAACTGCTCCGGCGGCACCGCTCCCAAGGCCGTCCGCCCCTCGTACCTGAACATCGGAACGCCGGAGACCGCCGCGTCTCGCGCCGCGGAGAAGTCGCTCCGGAGCCGGTCGCTGAGCGTCTCGTCGTCGACCGCCCGCCGGATCTCGTCGCCGTCCAGCCCGACGCTCTCTGCGATCTCCGCCAGCACGTCGACGTCGCCGACGTCTCGGCCCTCGACCCACAGGGCCTCGAAGGCCGCCTCGTCGAAGTCGAGCCACCGACCGGGGTGCTCCTCGGTCACGTACAGCGAGGCGACCTGCGCATCGAACGAGTCCACGCGGTCCGGGAGGTCGTCGAGGTCGAGCATCTCTTCGGCGCCGTACTCCTCGCGCAGGCGGTCCACGTTCCGGCGGACCCGGTCGAAGTACGCCTCGTCTTTCCCGTCGTCGATCGAGTGGACGATCTCGCCGTCCGGACCGCGCTTGTGCCCTCGGAGGTCGTACGGGTGCCAGTCGACGTCGAGCTCGCGCTCCCGCGTCTCCTGGTACGCCGCCAGCGACCGGCGGCCGAGGTAACAGAACGGGCAGACGTAATCCGAGTAGACCGTGATCGCGTCCTCGTCTGGAGCCATGTCCCTCGAGTACGCCCCCCGGTCGCATAAGCGACCGAGTGAGCCGGGCGTAACCGCGGGCGGTTGGCGGCCGTCCGAATCTCCGGTATCGGACGGCCGACCGGGCCTCTACAACAGGAAGTCGGTCAGGTACTCGGTGAACGCTGCCGGCCGGTCCTCCGGGACCCAGTGGTTGGCTTCCAGACCCACGAGCTCGCAGGAGTCGATGTCGGACTCGAGCCGCTCGGCCCACTCGACCGGCTGGAACTCGTCTTCCGTCCCCCACAGCAGGAGCGTGTCGGCGGTCACGTCCCGCGGGTCGATCTCCGTCGTGTGGCTCGTGTTGGTCGCGCTCGCGTTCCTGACGAGAGAGGTGACGCCCTCCTCGCTGGCCCACGCCGCCGTCATTCCCTCGAGGAAGGCCTCGTCGTGGTCGTCGCCGCGGAGCGTGTCTCGGAACAGCCCGTCGAGCATCCCTCGCAGCTCCTCGACGCTCGTCTCCCGAGCCGTCTCCGGGAGACCGAGGTCGGTGATCGTCCCGATCGGCCACGAGTCGTAGGCGACGGAGTTCGACAGCACCAGGCGGTCGACGGCCTCGGGGGTCCGCGCCGCGTAGCGCAGCCCGACGCCGCCGCCGAGGTCGTGGCCGACGAAGTCGATCGAATCGAACCCGAGCTCGTCGACCAGTCCGCGGACCGCGATCTCCTGCGCGCGGATCGACCGGTCGAACCCGTCGCGCATCGCCGAGCCGCCGTAGCCGATCATGTCCGGCGCGACCGCGCGCCGCTCTGCCGCGACCGCCTCGAACTGCTCGCGGAAGAGGTACGAGTTCGTGGGGATCCCGTGGAGGAACACCACCGGATCGCCCCTCCCCTCGTCCCGGTACGCCATCTCGATCTCGTGGTCGTCGACCGCGACGGTCGTCCGTTCCTGTGCGTCCGTCCATTCGTCGTACGTCGTCGTCATTGGTGTTGCACCTCCGTGGACGTTCGACGAACGGAGCTAAAGGCGTGGTGCGCGGTGGTCGCGAGACGCACAACCGGGCGGACGACGTCCCGGAGAAGCGGTGACGACCGTCGACCGGACGGAGTAGGCAGTCAAATCGCGTGCATCTCGTGTGTACTGGCGACACGGCCTGTCTCGATAGACGAGACACGAGTCGAGACGATGTAATGGGTAGACCTGTGATTCTGGGGAACTGTTTTCATTAGACCCACCGTACGATACAGCATGTCCGACGCGACGCTCGACGACCGGGGGCGTCTGACACTCCCGAAAGAGATTCGAGAGCGGCACGGAGACCGTTATCACATCGTCGAACTTCACGACGGAATCAAGCTGATTCCGGTCGCAGACGACCCCCTCGACGCGCTTCGAGACGAGTTCGCCGACGTCGAAAAAACGGCCGGTGACCTCAGGGAACGAGCGCGCGAAGCGGCGGTAGACGAGGCCGGGCGCTGAGTGTACGCCGAGACTGACTTCCTGCTCGCGCTCATCAAGCATGAAGACTGGTTAGGCGAGACGGCCGAGACGGTGTATCGAAACAACCGAGACGAACTGTGGACATCGCAGTTCGCCCTCATCGAACTCCTACTGGTCGCCTACCGCGAGGAACGCGACACCGAGCGGGTGGTCACGAACGCCGCGAAACTCCTCGACGTACGCGGCGACGTGGATACCGTTGTTGCGGCGGCGACGTACGTCGAAGACCACGGGTTCACACCCTTCCACGCGCTCCAGCTCGTCGAATCCGACGGCGACACCTTCGTCTCCAGTGACGGCGCGTACGAGGGGTTCGCTCCACGACTCGACCTGAAAGGGGTGAGCGAGGAGTAACGCTCCGCAACCACTAAACGCACCTCGTCCCACCTTCCAGTAATGAGCGACTGGACGGAGAAGTACCGCCCGAGCACCCTCTCGGAGGTCCGCGGCAACGACAAGGCGCGCGACGCGTTCGCGGCGTGGGCGCGTTCGTGGGACGACCACCGCGAGGCCGTCGTCCTCCACGGGAGCCCGGGCGTCGGGAAGACGAGCGCGGCCCACGCCCTCGCGAACGACATGGGCTGGGAGACGGTCGAACTGAACGCCTCCGACCAGCGCACCGCCGACGTCATCGAGCGCTTCGCGGGCCGGGCCGCCCGCAACGCCACCCTCGGCGGGAGCGCTGCCGGCGGCGGCGCGGCCGGCGGCGACACGGCCTCTCGCCAGCTCGTCATCCTCGACGAGGCCGACAACATCCACGGCAACTACGACCGCGGCGGCGCGAGCGCGATCACGAAGCTGGTCAAGGAGTCGGGCCAGCCGATCGTCCTCATCGCCAACGACTACTACGACATGTCCCGCGGGCTCCGCAAGGCGACCCAGGAGATAGAGTTCCGCGACGTCTCCGCTCGGTCCATCGTCCCCGTCCTGCGGGACGTCTGCCGGAAAGAGGGGATCGAGTTCGAGTCCGACGCCCTCCAGCGGATCGGTGAGCGCAACCGCGGCGACCTCCGCGGCGCGATCAACGACCTCCAGGCGGCCACCGAGGGCCGGGACGCGATCACGGTGGAGGACGTGGTCACCGGCGACCGCGACAAGGCGCTCGGGCTGTTCCCGTTCCTCGACGCGGTGTTAAAAGAGGAGTCGGCGCAGGAGGCGCTGCAGTCGGCGTACGCCGTCGACGAGACGCCGGACGACCTCACGATGTGGATCGAGAACAACGTCCTCGACGTGTACGATCCGCGCGAGGCGGTCCGCGCGTACGACTTCCTCGCGAACGCCGACGTGTGGCTGGGTCGCGTGCGCGCCACGCAGAACTACACCTACTGGCGCTACGCGACCGACAACGCGGCCGCGGGCGTCGCCGCCGCCCGCGACGGGGAGAAGGGCGGGTGGACGCGATACAGCCGCCCGCAGTTCTGGAGCTCCTCGAACGCCACCGCCGACGAGGTCGTCGGAAAGATCGCGGCCGCCAGCGGCTGCAGCGTCGCGACCGCCCGACGCGATGTGCTCCCGTTCCTCGAGACGGTCACCCACCACTGCAAGCCCCGCGAGCTGACGGTCGCGATGGCGGCCGCCTACGACCTCGACGAAGCGGGCGTCGCCTTCGTCACCGGCTCCGGCGAGTCGACCAACAAGGTCGCGTCGATCGTCGGGGACGCTCAGGCGCTCCGCGAGGAGCGCATGGAGGAGCACGCCGAGGGCGCCTTCGCCGGCGGCGCGCGGGTCGCGGAGGCCGCAGGCGCGGAGACCGCGGACGAAGACGTCGCTGAGGCGCCAGCCGCCGGAAGCGACGGATCCGACGACACCGGCGGAAGCGAGGGCTCCGAGAGCGCCGGCGATGTGGCGGGCGACGACGGGAGCGAAGACGACGGGCAGGCCGGACTGAACGACTTCTTCTGAACGCGTCGCCTCTCTGCGCGCTCGCGGCGGTGCTGCACCGACGAGCCGCGGCGATGTCGGTGTTACCGCGTCGGTGAGCCGCCGGCGTCGGTCGCGACTCCCCCGGAGTCCGGTTTCGCGAGGTCCGCGTCGGCGACGTCGTCGACCCCCTCGAACTCGAACCGCGCGCCGCCCGCTCGGCTCTCCGTCACCGAGACCGACCAGCCGTGGGCCTCGGCGATGCGCTCGACGATCGCGAGGCCGAACCCGGTGCCGTCCTCCGCCGTGGTGTGGCCGGGTTGGAACACGACCTCGCGCTCGTCGGGGTCGATCCCCGACCCGTCGTCTGCGACGTAGAACCCGTCGGGGAGCGACCCGACGAAGATCCGGAGCGACGTGGCGGCCGGCGGATCGGCTTCGCTCTCGTCGCTTGCGGTCTCGGCCGGACCCGCTCCGTCGTCGGTTCCAGACACGCCGGAGACGTCCCCCGGCGAGCAGTCGGCGGACGTCCCGTGTTCGATCGCGTTCCGGAAGAGATTCTCGAGCGCCTGCCTGAGTCGGCTCCGGTCGCACTCGACGGTTGGCAGCCGGTCGTCGATCACGAGTTCGGCCTCGGCGCCGGACCCGACGGTTCGCCACGCGGCCTCCACGACCGGGCGGAGATCGACGCGCGCGGCCGCCTCGACGGATCGCCCCTCTCGGGCGAGCGCCAAGAGGTCCGAGATGAGATCGTCCATCCAGTCCAGGGCGTCGGTGGCGCGTTCGAGTCGCTCGTCGCCCGCCTCGCCCTCGAACTCCTTCGCCAGTTCCAGGTTCCCGGCGGCGACCGAAAGCGGGTTCCGCAGGTCGTGCGAGACGACACTGGCGAACTCCGCCAGTCGCTCGCGCTGACGCTCCACCCGGCGCCGGCGCTCCACCTGCTCGCTCGCGGGGAGGAGGTACCCGACGACGTCGCCGCGCTCGTCCCGTTGTCCGCACTCTCGGACCCACGTGGGTTCGTCGTCGGTCGCGAGGCGGTAGGTGACGTCGACGACCTCGCCGTCGAGCGCCGAGCGGAGGCGATCCCGGTCGGTCTCGGCCGTGGCCTCTAGCCAGTCGCTCCGAGGCAGGGCGTCGACGTCCAGCCGCGACTCGCCCGCGGCCTCGACGACGACGCGGTTCGGATCGCCGTCCGGCCGTCGATAGGCGACGCCCGGACGACGCTCCATCGGCGACAACACGTACGATACCCTGTCTTGTAATATTATAAATTTTACTTGTCTATCAGTTGTCTGACGTTCGATATCAACTCTGAAAATGATGAAATCAACTTGTACTAGCGTCGAAAAGAGCTTTTATTCCGTCTCTGTGTGCTACTGGCCGGTGGTTCGCCTCGTCGTATCACTAGTATTACACGAGTCTGACGGCACGGTCCCGGCCCCGACGGATTCCGAGCCGACTCGCGGAGGGGTTTTACTTCACCCCCTCCCCTCCGTTCAGGCATGCGCGCGGCTATCCTTCGCGAGTACGGCGAACCGCTGGCGGTCCGCGACGTCCCCGCCCCGGAGCCCGGACCGGGCGAGGCCGTGGTCCGCGTTGAGGCCTGCGGCGTCTGTCGGAGCGACTGGCACGCCTGGATGGGCCACGGCGAGTGGGCCGACGACCGCGTCCCGCGCGGGCAGGTGCTCGGACACGAGCCCGCGGGCGAGGTGGTCGCCGTCGGCCGGTCGGTCGACCGGTTCGCGCCGGGAGACCGTGTCGTCGTCCCCTTCTCACTCGGCGACGGCACCTGCCCGTACTGCCGCCGCGGACACGGCAACGTCTGCGCCGACGGGCGCGCGCTCGGTTTCGAGCCGGACGCGCCGGGCGCGTTCGCGGAACGGGTCGCCGTCCCGAACGCCGACTACAACCTCGTGGAGCGACCGTCGTGGCTCGACGCGACCGCCGCGGCCGCGCTCGGCTGTCGGTACATGACCGCGTATCACGCCCTCGCCGAGCGGGCCGACCTGAGCGCCGGCGATCGCCTCGCAGTCCACGGCTGCGGCGGCGTCGGGCTCTCCGCGGTCCAGCTCGGCGACGCCCTCGGCGCCCGGGTGGTCGCGGTCGACGTCGATGACGACGCGCTCGCGCTCGCGAGCGACCTCGGCGCCGACGCGCTCGTGAACCCCGCCGACCTCGGCGACACCGCCGACGCCGACACCGACCGCGGAGGCGACGGCGCCGCGGCCGCCGTGCCGGAACGGGTCAGGGACCTCACGAACGGCGGCGCCGACGTCTCCGTCGACGCGCTCGGGATCGCCGAGACCTGCCGCAACTCGGTCCGGTCAGTGCGCCCCCGCGGCACCCACGTACAGGTGGGACTGACCACCGAGGCCGAGCGCGGCGAGGTGTCGCTCCCGACCGATTGGATGACGCGGTGGGAGGTCTCGTTCGTGGGCTCGCGCGGGATGCCGCCGACGAGCTACGACGACCTGTTCGCGCTCCTCGACGCGACCGACGTCGATCCCGGCGCGCTCGTCAGCGACGAGATCGGGCTCTCCGCGGTCTCCGCCCGGCTCGCCGCGCTCGGCGAGTACGACGTGCGCGGCGTGGAGGTCGTCACCGGGCTCTCTGAGTGAACCGGGCGCCCCTCCGCGGACGCGCGTCTCATCGGTCGTCTCTCGAATCCCGCGGTGACCGCTCTCCGCGTTGACGCCGAGGGTCGCTCAGTCGCCGCCGATCGGGTCGGTCGCGGGGCCGGCGCCGTCGGCGCCGCGCGCGACCCACGCCGCGCCCGCGGCGAGCGCGACGGCGACGCCCAACGCCGCGAGGTTGATCCGCTCCCACCCCGCGGTGTACAGCACCAGATCGCGACCCAACAGCAGCGTCGTGACGAGGGCCGCCATCGCGCCGGCGGCGAGCAGTCGGACCGTCCCGGCGGTGGACCGGCTCACGCCCGCGTAGCCGGACCGGACCGCCTCGGTGGCGAACGCCACGGTCGCGACGAGCCCGAGGTGCCCCGCGAGCCCGGTGATATAAAAGCCGGCCTGCGCGCCCGGGGAGTACGTGACGAACGGGACCGCCCGCGAGAACACCGCGCTGGCGACGATGCCGGCCACGGCGATGGCGGTCGCGATCCGGAGGAGACTCGTCGACCCGCGGCCGCCGCCCCAGATGGTCGTCAGTCCGAGCAGCGTGAAGATCGTCAGCGCGACGATCAGGTGGGCCGCGTGCGTCGAGACGGTGTACCCGCCGGGGACGAGCCCGCCGACGGTGACGGTGATCGCGCCGACGGTGATCTGCAGCGGTAGGATGAGCACCGCGAGCGTCGCCGCGAGTCGCGTTCGGCGGTCGAAGCTCCCGAGCCACGTCCAGCCGGCGGTCCCGATGATGAGGAAGCCGGTGACCATCGCCCACACGCGGTGGAACCACTCGATGAAGTCCGGGTTGATCGTCATCGCGGGGATGAGCTGGTCGGAGCAGAGCGGCCACTGGGCCTGACACGCCAAGCCGGACCCGGTCGCCGCGGTGTAGACGCCGAGCGCGAACAGCGTCAGCGTCATCCCCGTCGTCGCCGCCGCGTATCGTCTGAAGGTAAGCCACGCGGGCCGAAGACTCATTACCCAAGTTCGGGAGCGAGCGCACTTAGACCGTTCGGACGCTCTATGCGGGCGGGAAGCGACTCGACCAGAGATCGGTCTACTATTTATAAAAGAGGGCGGTGACGTCGCCGGCGCTCCGCGCCGGCTGCAAGCGAGAGCTTCGCTCTCGCCCTGCGCGCCTCCGAGTGCCCCTAGGGCACGAGGAGCGCGCGCGAGGTCGCCGGCGCTACACGCCGGCTGCCAGAGAATCTCCGATTCTCGCTGGACGCGGTGAGCGCTCGAAGAGCGCGAACCGCGAGGCTGGGGAGGTGTGAGGTGCGGTTGAGGGGCGGTCGGGAGGGACTCAAAGGGGCAGCCGCGAGGACGAAGCCTGACGATGCAAGCACCACAGGAACGAGCGAAGCGAGTGACGAGGAGCGCAGCGAGTCACGCGAGTCCTCGCGGCTGGGGCTTTGGAGATGTTCGCCGTCACAGCGACTGTAATGACCTATAAATATACGTTCGAACCGACGGAATCGCTGTTCGCCACGTCGTTCTATCCCGACAATTCGCGCTTCGCGCGCCGCGCCCGTTCGGACATCTCCTCGTTGCCCTCGACGTCCGCGAGGGTTTCGACGGCCTCCAGGTTCCGCACCGCGTCGTCGAGGAACGAGAGCACGTCGCCGGTGTAGGCGTACACCATGTAGTCGTCCGTCATCACGTCCACGATCGCCTGCGGGCCGAGCCCCTCGGCCCGAAGCTCCAACACGTACCGCATGAACTTCTCCTCGGGACAGCCGCAGTAGGGGTTCGCCTGACAGTCGCAGTCGAGGAAGTCCTCGGCGAAGTCGAGGACGCGGTCGCGCGTCGTGGAGTCGAGCTTCGAGAGCCCGTCACCGGTGAACAGCATGTCGAGGGTCGCACCGGCGAACGCCCCCTTCGGGACGTTCGTCTCCAGCTGGGAGGCGAGCTGGCGGTGGTTCTTCACGTAGATCTTGTCGGTGAACGCCACGGTTGGGGCGAGATACGCCGGCTGGCAGTAAAAGGGCCGTGGTCGTCGGAGCCGCTGTCCCCTTTCCGGCCCTGGGCGATTACCGGACGGCACCGCGTCACACGCCCGTCCGGGAGTCGTAACGGTTATTTATCAAAGCGGGATAGATATCGACGCGTGTCCGGGTTAGGGTAGTGGACTATCCTTCAGCCTTGTGGAGGCTGAGACGCGGGTTCAATTCTCGCACCCGGACCTTCTGCGGCGAGCAACACCGCGAGCCGCAGGGATCCGCGGAGAATCGAATCAGGGAGGTCGCGCGCAGCGAAGCGAGCACGTCCGACCGGGGTTCAATTCTCGCACCCGGACCTTCTGCGGGACGTCGCTCCGAAACAGCGATGCAGTCAGAGTTCCAGCCGCGCTCCGTCTTCCGGGACCAGGACTCCCTCCGTCTCCGATCGCAGCTCCTCGCGAGAGAGCAGGCAGTGGTTGATCGCCTCCATGTGGACCACGGCGACCCCGGCGTCGGTGGCCTCGCGGACGGCGGCGACGTCCGCGACGCCCATCGTGATCGGCTCCCCCTGATTGAACCGCGCCTCGCCGCCGTTGAGCACGACCGCGTCGGGCTCGAACCGCTCTAGGGTCGCCGCGACCGGCTCGTACCAGACCGTGTCGCCGGCGAGGTACAGCGTCTCGTCGCCCTCGAGGACGAACCCGGAGACGGGACCCATCCGCTCGGCCAGTTCGCCGTGCCCGTGACGGCCGGGCGTCCGATGAAGGCTGATTCCTCCGAACGACGCCGCGTCCTCGACGGGTCGCACGTCGGTGAACCCGTCCTCGACGAACGCCTCCGCCTCGGCGGGCTGACAGAACAGCGGGACGTCCGAGCCGAGCTCCGACCTCGCCGCCTCGTCGAAGTGGTCGGGGTGGCGATGGGTGACGATCACCGCGTCGTGCGACAGGTCGACGTCGGGAATCGGGACGAGGGGGTTCGCGCGGTCGTTCGGGGTGTTATCGATCGGGGGGAGCGTACCCTCGGACGCGAACAGCGGATCGACGAGGAAGGTCGTCTCGCCGACGGTCGCGAGGACCGTGGCGTTGCGAACGAGCGTGACGCTGGCGCCGGCGTTCGTCGACATATATGGGTCACTTCGGCGAGCGAGGGGTTGTGAGTTGCGCCGCCGGATCCCCCTGCGCGTGACCCTTAGCGAGAGGGGGAATCCGCGTTAAGCTCACTCCACCGGCCGCACGAGATCCGCGTCCCGCGTAACGCACCGTCTACTTATGTGTCGGTCGAGCGTCGTGTGGCTCGTCATGAACGGGCGTGAGGCGCCGTGAGACGACGGGAGCTGCTCCGGAGGAGCGCCGGGGTCGGCGCCGTCGGCCTCGCCGGGTTCGCGGGCTGTGCCGACGGGGACCCCGGACCTGCCTTCGAGGAGGGGTTCGAAGACGGGATCGGCGACTGGGAGGCCGGCGCCGCGATCGGTCCCGAGGTCGACGTCGAGGATTTCGATTGGGAGCTCGACGTCTCCGAGGAGGAAGCGGCCTCCGGCGAGCGCTCGCTCCGGATCTGGAACGAGGGCGACTACGACGACGGCGTCACGTGGGGCGTCCACCCGGTCCCGATCGAGTCCGGCGGGTCGTATCAGATCGAGGTGACCGGGCAGTTCTGGAGCGAGTCGGAGTCGTTCAACACGATCCGGAACGCCCTGATGCGGCTGGGACCCGAGCCGCCGGCGGCCGAGGAGGACTTCCCGCAGCCGGGACTCAACACGAGGGACCTCGGTGAGACGCCCTACGGCGGGCTGCGCGACGCGCTGTGGCTGGCCGACGGCTGGCGCGAGTACGCCTTCGAGTGGACGACTCCGGAGCTGTCGACCGACACGCTCCACCTCGCCGTCGGCACGGCCGTGGTCTGGGAGGCGGACGCGACGCACTACGTCGACGACCTCTCGGTGAGGGTCGAGTCGCGATGAGCGGTGACCCGGAGGTGACGTCGAGCACGGACGATGACGACGACGCCGGAGACGCCGACAGCGACGCGGACACCGCAGACACGATGCGAGAGCGCGCCGGCGAGAACCGGGTGAAGCTCTGGCTGCTGTTGCGCGCGAACCGGCTCGTCGTCGCGGGGGTCCTGACGCTCGCCGTCTTCGTCGCGTTCGTCGTCGTGGCGGTCGCCTTCTCGCCGTCTCTCGCCGGGAAGGTCGGGTCGAGCGACCCGATCGAGACGCTGTTCGCGTCGATGATCACGGTGATCGTCACCGGGGCGACGCTGGTCGTCACGATCGGTCAGGTCGTGCTCACCCAGGAGACCGGTCCGCTCGGGGAGCAGCAGGAGCGCATGGACGGCACCCTCGGGGTCCGGGACTCCATGTCGGAGCTGATCGGGTCGCCGACGCCCACTGACCCCGCCGCGTTCCTCGACGCGATCCTGGGGGCCACGTCCCGCCGTGCGGAGGAACTCCGCAAGTCGGTCTGCAAGCGGGGTGGGGACGGCCCCGACGAGACCGCCCTTCGGGAGGACGTCGACGACCTCGCGGAGGGCGTCATCGAGAACGCCGACACCGTGCGCGACCAGCTCGACGGCGCGGAGTTCGGTTCCTTCGACGTGGTGTTCGCCGCCCTCAACTTCGACTATAGTCCGAAGATCGGCCGGACCGAGCGTATCGCCGCCGACCACGACGCGGCGCTCTCCGACGACGAGCGCGACCTGCTCGGGGAGCTGAAGGAGCTGCTGTCGCTGTTCGGTCCCGCCCGCGAGCACGTCAAGACGCTGTACTTCCAGTGGTCGCTGATCGACCTCTCGCGGCAGATCCTCTACGCCGCGGTGCCGGCGCTGGTCGTTGCGGGCCTCATGCTCGCGGTCGTCGACGCCGGAACGTTTCCGGGGCGCACCCTCGGCGTCGACCACGTGACGCTCGTCGTCGGGGCCGCGTTCGCGGTCACGCTGCTCCCCTTCTCGCTTTTCGTCTCTTACGTGCTCCGCATCCTCACCATCGCGAAGCGGACGCTCGCCATCGGACCGTTGGTGCTGCGGGACTCGGACGAGTAGGCGCCGCCGTCGAGCGGCCGTCGTCGCGAGCCCCGATCGCTGCGGGGAGAACACCACGCGGGCGAGGCCGCTGGCGTGGACGCTACCGATCGGCGCGCTTCCTCGGGGGATAGATCACGACCGAACCACGTATCCGTGCGCTATGTGTCACCGTCACACAGAGGTGCGAGTGTGGTTTCACAGGCGGCGCGGGGCGACGGGAGCGTCCGACGATGGCGGTCGCGGAGCGGGCTCGCGGCCGTGGTCGGCGCCGTCTTGGTTATCGGGACGCCGCTGGTCCAGACCGCCGTGCTGGGTACCCGGCCGTACGCCGCGAGCGTCTTCGACGTCTTCTCGCTCGTCGGGTGGCTCCTGCTGCTGGCCGGTCTCGCCGGCGTTTACGCGACGTTCGGGGCTCAGTTCGGTCGGCTCGGTCGCGAGAGCGTGGCGACGACCGCCGCCGGCATGGGGCTCCTGTCGGTGCTCCAGCTCCGGCGCGTGGCGCGCTTCGTCGTCGCGGGGTTCCGCGCCGTCCCCGCGACCGGTGAGGACCCGTTGGGACTCCCGCTCACGGTCGCGACCGTGCTCGGGCTCGGGCTCACGGTTCTCGGCGCGGGCGGGCTTGGCCTCGCGCTCCGTCGAGTCGAGAAGCCCCCGGCGGTGACGAGCGGGCTCTTTGTCCTCGTGCCGGTTATTCCGAGTGCGCTCATCGGACTCGACCGGATCGTCGGCTTTCAGCCCTCGGTGGGTCGACTGGTCGTCAGTCCAAGCGCGGTTCTCCTCCCGTTCGGCCTCGGCTGGATGGCGCTCGGGCTGGTGGTTTGGGCCGAGGCCCGGTCCGGTTCCCGGCCGGCGACCGAGTAGGGCGACGGCTACGCGTTCGAGAATGTCGCCCGCAACACTACCGGGCGAGTTTCCACTAGTAGGCTCGGTGAAAGTGAACCCGCCTTTGACGGGCGATTTAGGCACGGCAGTACATTCATTACATCAGCACGCTAAGTACTATGTATGCCCGTTCGTATCGAAGAGTTCGAAACAGGCGATCTTCCCAGTGGTCCGAGCGTTCCCAAGCAGGTACTCATCTACCTGTATACGAATCAGGACAAAGCGTTCACCCGGTCGGAAATTGCGACCGGAATCGAGGAAGACCCGAACACGGTCGGCACTGCCCTTTCTCGCCTGAAACGGCGTGATCTCGTCCGACATAAGGATGAGTACTGGGCGATCACGAGAGATTTGGGACGCGTACAGGATGCGTACGATCTCCATGCTGTGACGGAGCAGCTCAACGACGAGGATGGGGGAATCGACTCGGACGAGTGGGATGCAGCCGCTCCGGACGAGCCACATCCCAGCGAGAAGGACTGAGAAATGCAACCGGAACGAGGCGACGTGGTTCGCAGTTCCGACCCGTTCAAATCAGGTGAGGACAGCCAGCGACCGTGGCTGATCGTCAACAACAGTTCGCACCCGTTCGCCGACGAACAGTTCTTCGCAGTCGCCGTCTCGACGAGGGAGTACGCACAGTCGCTTGCGTTGCGTTCCGAGGTGTGGGATATTGGCGGTGTCCCGCGCGAGTCGTTCGTCTCGCCGTGGGCCGTTCACTCTCCACGGATCGAGGATCTGGTAGCGTGGCAGGGCCGGGTTACCGACGAATTCGTCGATACTGTCGTCGACGAAATAGAGACGTATCTGCGATAATTCGAAATGTACGCCCGCAACACTAACGACCGGTCTCATCTCCGGCGGCGTGCCGCGTCGACCGGGAAACCCTCGTGGCGGGCGGTCGCCTGCGCGGCGACGGGCGGGTCGCGTCAGCGACCGGATGTGACGCGCCTGGGTTCTCCGCGCTGTCATCGCTCCCATCGGGGAGTACTCGGGCGGGGACTGAGGGCGCGCACCCGACGGTAGCCGACGAACGTATATAAACGACCGGACCGACGACCTCAGTCGTCCTGCTCCCTTCCGGCGACGACCACGCGCCTCCCGTCGTCTTCCTGTGGCTCCGAGGCCGACACCGGATCGATTCCGCGACGGGCAGCGTCGAGCTCGGAGAGCCCGTACACGAGCCCGACGAGCAGCAGGGCACCGAGCGGCAGCAGAGCGAGCGGCGTCACCCGCGTGACCCCCCAAACGACGAGCAGGAGGACGACCACGGCGGCGACGGTGACCGCGTAGTAGATCTGCGTGCGGACGTGGTCGATCAGGTCCGCGCCGGTGAACGTCGACGAGAGGACGGTCGTATCGGAGATCGGCGAGCTGTGGTCGCCGAAGATGGCGCCCGAGAAGATGACGCCGACCATCGCCGCCACGAGGGTGTGGCCCGCCGCCCCGCCGCCGCTGATCTCCCACGCGATCGGGATCGCGATCGGGGTGACGATCCCCATCGTCCCCCACGAGGTGCCGGTCGAGAACGCGATGAGACCGGCGACGACGAACACGAGGGCGGGCAGGAGGGTGCTCGAGACGGAGCCGACCGCGACGTTCGCGACGTAGGCGCCGGTGCCGAGCGCGTCGATCGCCTCGCCGATCCCCCACGCGAGCACGAGGATGGAGACCGCGGTGAGCATAATCGAGAATCCGTCGATCGTGTACTCGGTCGCGTCGCCGAGCCCGAAGATCCCGTAGGCCTTCCCGAGGACGAACCCGCTCGCGACCATCGCGAACGAGCCGATCATGAGCGCTACCTCGTAGGCGGCGTTGAGCGCGGCGTCCCACAGCCGCCCGCCCGCCGCGCCGAACTCGCCGGCGAGGAGGTCGCCGACGAAGCCGACCGGCGAGAACTCGCCGGTCCACAGCGCGGTCGCGATCGTGACGGCGATCAGGACCGCGACGGGGACGAAAAAGCACGTGAGCCGCGGCGTCGACGCGGGCGGCTCGCCGAGTTCGCCGGCGACGTCCTGCATCGGCACGGCCTCGTCGCGCGTCACCCTTCCCGAGGTCCACGACCGGTGTTCGGCGGTCAGCATCTCCCCGTAGTCCCGCCCCGAGCCGACCACGACGAGGACCATCACGACCGCGAGGATGGCGTACATGTTGAACGGGATCGACGAGACGAACACCTCGAAGACGCCGGGACGGTTCGCGGCGTCGACGCCGGCGGCCTCGTACCCCTCGGTGATGAGCGAGAGCTGGAACGCGACCCACGAGGAGATGCCCAGCGTCGCCACCGGCGCCGCGGTGGAGTCGACGACGTACGAGAGCTTCTCGCGGGAGATCCGGAGGCGGTCGGAGACGTCCTTCATCGCGGAGCCGACGATGGCGGTGTTCGCGTAGTCGTCGAAGAAGAGGACGATTCCGAGCCCCCACGCGACGAGGCCGGCCTTCCGCTGGGTGTCGAGACGCTCGAGCGCCCAGTCGCGGACCGCGGCGGTGCCGCCGAGGTTCCACACCATGGCGACGCCCGAGCCGAGCAGGAGGGTGAACACGAGGATGGTCGCCTGGAATTCGTCGGAGACCGCCGCGACGATCCACTCGAACGTCTGCACGATCCCGAGCCCGCCCGTGACGATGACGGCCCCCGACCAGATGCCGAGGAACAGCGACAACACCGCCTTTCGGGTGATCACCGCCAGCGCGATCGCGAGCAGCGGCGGGGCGACGGACAGCGCTCCGAAGTCGGTCATTGTCTTGCTCACTCGTCCGAGAGGTGTAATATCTCACGGAGTGCGTGCTCCGACGGATCGTCGGGAGTCCGCCGCGGCCGCGAATCGACACGCGCGAAACGGGAACCCGGCGATCGGTCGCCGCCTCGACGCGGAGAGTCGGCGACGAATCGACGATCGGACGGAAATCGACGACAGGGCGGCCATCGACGATCGGACGGAAATCGACGACAGGGCGGCCATCGACGACAGAGCGGACCGACGGCACCGCAGCGGTCGCGGGCACGCCCGGCGGAATCGGCGCGTATCCGAACGCACTTACGTCCCTGTCACGGACCCACGCGCAATGTCTGTACGAGTCGGCATCCTCGGTGCCACCGGCGCCGTGGGTCAGCGGTTCATCCAGTTGCTCGACGACCACCCGACGTTCGACCTCGCGGCCGTGACCGCCAGCGGGGACAGCGCCGGGAAGACGTACCGCGAGGCCGCCAAGTGGCGCGTGGACACGCCCATCCCGGCAGACGTCGCGGAGATGGAAGTCACGGAGACGACGCCCGCGGGGGTCGCGGACGCCGACGTCGACCTCCTCTTCTCCTCGCTCCCCTCGGGCGTCGCGAGCGAGGTCGAGCCGGCGTTCTTGGAGGAGGGGTACGTCGTCTCCTCGAACTCCTCGAACGACCGCATGGCGGCGGACGTCCCGCTCACGATCCCCGAGATCAACCCCGACCACCTCGATCTCATCGAGGTCCAGCGCGACGAGCGCGGCTGGGACGGCGCGCTCGTCAAGAACCCGAACTGCTCGACGATCACGATGGTGCCCACCCTCGCGGCGATCGACCGGTTCGGCTTAGAGAGCGTCCGCGTCTCCACGCTGCAGGCGGTCTCCGGCGCGGGCTACTCCGGCGTCACCTCGATGGAGATCATCGACAACGCGATCCCGCACATCGGCGGCGAAGAGGAGAAGATGGAGACGGAGTCGCGCAAGCTCCTCGGCGAGTTCGACGGCGCGGCGGTCGAGCTCCACGACGCCGACGTGGCCGCCTCCTGCAACCGCATCCCCACGCTCGACGGCCACTTGGAGAACGTCTTCGCCGAGTTCGCCGAGGACCCCGCGCCCGCGGAGCTCCGCGAGGCGATGCGCTCGTTCGAGGGCGCCGGCGAACTGCCCAGCTCGCCCGACCAGCTCATCAAGGTGTTCGGCGAGGACGAGCCGGAGCGCCCGCAGCCCCGCCTCGACCGCACGTACGCGAACGGCATGGGCATCGTCGCCGGCGGCGTGCAGTCGACCGACGCCGGCGCGAAGTACAACTGCCTCGCGCACAACACGATCCGCGGCGCGGCGGGCGCCTCGCTGCTCAACGGCGAGCTGCTCGTCGAGGAAGGGTACGTATAGGCGAGCCGCTGAGGCTTAAATAGGCGAGCCGCGACCGGACGGCAGCGGCCTTACTTCCCTTCGAACTCGGGCTCGCCGTCACTCATGAACGCCGTGACGCCCTCCATGAGGTCGTCGGTGTTCATCACGTGGCCGAAGCCCATCGCCTCCACCTCGAGGCCGGCCTCGGCGTCGGTGCGACCGGCGTGCATGGCTCGCTTCGCGTACGTCTGGGCGATCGGCGGGCCGCCGGCGAGCCCCTCGACCAGCTCCCGAGCGCGCTCGTCGAGCTCGTCGTTGGGGACGACCTCGTTGATGAAGCCGTACCCCGCCAGCGTCTCGGCGTCGTAGCGGTCGGCGGTGAAGATGATCTCCTTCGCGCGTCCCTCGCCGACGATCCGGGCGAGCCGCTGCGTGCCGCCCCAGCCCGGGAGGAGTCCGAGATCGAGCTCGGTCTGGCCGAGCTCCGAGCGCTCGGAGGCGACCCGCATGTCGGCCGCGGTCACGAGCTCCATCCCGCCGCCGAAACAGTAGCCGTCGATGGCCGCGACCACGGGCATGTCGGAGTCCTCCAGCTTGCCGAACGTCTGCTGGCCCCGACGCGAGAGCTCGACCGAATTGATCGGGTCCCCGGCGCCGGCCGCCATGCTCTGTAAGTCGGCCCCGGCCGAGAAGGCGCGGTCGCCGGCGCCGGAGAGAAGCAGGGCCCGCACGTCGTCGTCGTCGTCCAGCCGGTCGATCGCGTCGGCGAGCTCGCCGAGCAGCTCCGCGTTGATCGCGTTCATCCGGTGCTCGCGATCGATCTGTACGTGGCCGACGCGGTCCTCGACGGTGACGTCGAGCGTGCCGTAGGCGTCGAGGGCGTCCCCCTCGGCTCCGGCGTCGCCGCCCTCGCCGTCGCCGTGGAAGCCGCCGGCCTCGACGGCCTCGCGCAGGTAGTCGGTCGCCTCGTAGCGCGCCTCGCCGGTCTCCTCGTGGAGCTCGTCGAGGACGGCCACCAGCTCGTCGAGCCCCTCGCCGTCGGCCAGCTTCGCGGGACCGTCGGGGAAGCCGGCGCCGAGCATCACGGCCCGGTCGATCGCGGACGCGTCGGCGACGTCGTTGCCGATCAGCCCCGCGACCTCGTTGGCCATCACGGCGAGCAGTCGCTTCCGGACGTCCGCGTCGATCGCGTCCGTGGGGATCTGCGCGCCGTCGCCGTCCTCGTAGTCGTAGAAGCCGGAGCCGGTCTTCTTGCCGAGCTCCTCGGCCTCGAACTTCTCGACCAGCAGTGGGCAGGGGCGGTACGCCTCGCCGAGCACCTCGTGCATGTAATCGAGCACGTGGTAGCCCACGTCGATGCCGACCTGGTCAGTGAGCTCGAACAGGCCCATCGGGATCCCGACATCGAACTTCGTCGTGGAGTCGACCGTCTCCATCGTCGCGTCGCCGGACTCGACGATCCACGCCGCCTCGTTCATGAGCGGGACGAGGACCCGGTTGACGATGAATCCGGGGCTGTCCTTCCGGACGCGGACGGGGGTCTTCCCCATCGACTCCGCGAGCCCCTCGATCAGGTCGAGGGTGTCCTCGGACGTGTGCTCCCCGGAGATGACCTCGACGAGGTCCATCCGTACCGGCGGGTTGAAGAAGTGCATCCCGCAGAACCGCTCGGGCCGGTCGGTCACCTCGGAGAGCTCGGTGATGGAGAGGCTGGAGGTGTTGGTGACGAAGACGGCCTCCTCGGGCGCGTGCTCGACGACCTCGTCGTACACGTCCTTCTTGATCGCCATCTTCTCGGGGACGACCTCGATCACCACGTCGGCGTCGGCGAGCGAGTCTTCGAGGTCGACGTACGGCTCGATCCGGTCGAGCGCCGCCTCGGCCTCGTCGTCGCCGATGCGGTCCTTCTCGGCGAGCTTGCCGAGCGACCACTCGATCTGGTCGTACCCGTCCTGAACGAACTCCTCTTCGATGTCCCGCAGCGCGACGTCGTAGCCGGCGAGCGCGGCCACCTCCGCGATGCCGTGCCCCATGTTCCCGGCGCCGAGGACCGTTACGTGCTGGACGTCTTCCAGTTGCATACGGCAACCGTCGGAACCGTCATGGTTGAACGTTTTCATCTTCCAAACAGGAAACTCACGGTAAGTTTATCAGACGGGCTGAAAGCCGCGATCGAAACCGTCGTGAGGCTCCGAGCCGAACCTCGGAGGGATGCACGACCGAGTCGCGGCGACCCTGCGGGAGGACCCGACGATGGCGGGGCTGATCGACCGACACGGACGGCTCGCGATCGCGCCCGCGGACGACGAGTTCGCGCGCCTCTGCACCTCGATCGTGAACCAGCAGCTCTCGACCGCCTCCGCGGCGGCCATCCACGAGCGCTTCGTGGACGTCCTCGGCGGCGACCCGACCCCGGACCGCGTGCTCGCGGCCGAGGAGGCGGCCCTGCGCGAGGCCGGACTCAGCGGGACGAAGGTCGAGTACCTCCGGGAGGCCGCCGGGACGTTCCGCGACGGCGACCGCGACCTGACCCGCGAGGGACTGACGGGTGCGAGCGACGAGGCGGTCGTCGAGGCGCTCACCCAGATCCGGGGTGTGGGGGAGTGGACCGCGCGGATGTACCTGATCTTCGCGCTCGGCCGCGAGGACGTGCTCCCGCTCGGCGACCTCGCGGTGCGGAAGGGGATAGAGCGGGTGTACAACGACGGCGCGGAGCTCTCGCGGGCCGAGATGCGCGAGATCGCCGAGACGTGGCGCCCCTACCGAAGCTACGGGGCGCGGTACATCTGGGCGGAGTACGAGTCGTAACCGACGGTTGCCGCCTACTCCTCCTCTAAGATCTCGCCGGCCTCGTCGCGCTCCTTCTCGTCCGTGTCGGCGCGCCGCCGGACGTCGACGCGGTAGTCGGTGAGGATGTCGCGGCCGAGGAGGAGGGGGTACTCCATGTGGCCGCGGTCCTCGACGCTGGCGGTGACGGTGTGCTGATTCCCGCCGATACCGATCACGAGGTCGACGACGGGGCGGGCCTTCCCGCCCTTCACGCTGCCCGACTTCACGCGCGTCATGCTCTTGATCGGGCCGGCACCGATCTCGGCGGCCAGCTGGGTGTCGATGCTCGTGCGGGTCGCGCCCGTGTCCGACTTCGCGAGCGCTTGCTTGGAGCCGGAGGTGCCGGTGACGACGACCTCCTCGATGTAGCCGATGTCGGGCTGTTCGGTCGAGCTCGGCTTCGGCTTGGGCGCACAGGAGGGCCGCGAGTCGTCGAGGGTGGCCGCGACGCGCTCGACGGCGTCGTCGTCCACCTCACCGCCGACCGTCTCGATCGCGAGCCGCGCGATGTGCGGGGCCGGGCTCGTGCCGGTCGCCTCGTAGAGGCCCTTGAATCCGGCCGTCGGGTTCACCTCGAGGACGTACCAGCCGTCGTACCCCTCGACGAGGTCGACGCCCGCGTAGTCGAGGTCCATCACGTCGGCCGCGTACAGCGCGGTCTCGGCGGCCTCCTCGGGCATGTCGTCGGTCGCGTCCTCGACCGCGCCGCCGAGCGCGACGTTGGTGCGCCAGTCGCCCTCGGGCGCGTACCGATACATCGAGCCGACGATCTCGTCCCCGACGATGTACACGCGCAGGTCGCGGTGCTTCTCGTCGTCGCGGTCGATGAGCCGCTGGAGAAACGCCTGCCGGTTGCCGACCTTCGGGTTCACCCGCTCGGTGAGGTCGACCTTCCACGTGCCGCCGCCGTGCGTGCCGATCGCGGTCTTGTAAACCCCGACGTCGCCGAAGCGCTCGCGCCCCTCGTTGAGGCGGTCGTTCGACAGCGCGAGCAGCGCGTCGGGCACGCGGATGTTCCAGTCGGCAAGCGTCGCCGCCGTCGCGAACTTGTGGATCGACGCGAGCACGGCGTCCGGCTCGTTCAGCATCGGCCTGATGCGCTCGAACGTCGTCGCCAGTCCGAGTAGCTCCGCCGGCTGGTCGGTGTTCGAGAGCAGCAGCCGGTTCGCGATCACGTCCACGGCGGGCTCGACCTCGACATCGCCGTCGTCAACGGTTATCGCCGTGTTCTCCTCGCGGAGCCAGACGGGCTCGTGGCCGAGGTCCTCGACCGCGTTGCAGATCGCTTTCGTTTCCTTGCTGTTGTGCAGCGACAGCACTCCCACCCGGACTGGGTCCGAACTCATGGGGACAACTGCGCATGCCGGTGTAAAAGGTCGCCCGGTTCCGCGACGACGACGCCGACGGCGTCGGGACCGCGTCCTGCTCCCGGAGCCGTCGGGCGGTTCCGCCGCGTGATAGCCGGGTCGTCATATATATACACTTTGCCCTGCTCCGTCGTGGCATGAGCGACGATCGGGTGTTCACGTACAACGGCGGCGCGGTGCCGCCGGGCGAGACGCAGAACATCCGCTACGGAATCAGCGAAACGTACCTCGGCGACCCCGTCCGGATCCCGGTCACGATCATCAACGGAGAGCGCGACGGCCCGACGGTGTACCTCACGGCGGCCGCGCACGGCGACGAGCTCAACGGCATCGAAGTGGTCCGCGAGGTCGCCCACGAGTGGGACCTCTCGTCGCTGTGCGGCACCCTCGTGTGTCTCCCGGTGCTCAACGTCCCCGGCTTCATCGCACAGAAGCGATACCTGCCGGTGTACGACCGGGACCTCAACCGCTCGTTCCCCGGCGAGCCCGGATCGACGAGCTCGAAGCGGATGGCGAACCAGATCTACTCCAACTTCATCGCGCCCTGCGACTTCGGGCTCGACTTCCACACCTCCACCCGCGGGCGGACGAACATGCTCCACGTCCGCGCGGACATGACCGACACCGGGGTCCACCGCCTCGCGATGGCGTTCGGCTCGAAGGTGGTCATCGATAGCGAGGGGCCGAGCGGCACCCTCCGCGGCGAGGCGACCGCCGCCGGGATCCCCACGATCACGATCGAGATGGGCGAGGCCCACCGGTTCCAGCGCCCGCTCATCGACGACGCGCTCGACGGCGTGCGGTCCGTCTTCGCGGAGTACGGACTGCTCGAGACCGACACGGTGCGCTGGCCGGGCTGGCGGACGATCGTCGCCGGCACGGGGGAGAAGACGTGGCTTCGCGCCGACTCCGGCGGCATCGTCGACACGCACTTCGAGAGCGGCTCGCTCGTCCAAGAGGGCCAGCGCATCGCGACGATCACTAACCCGTTCAAGCAGGACGCCGTCGCGGTGAAGGCGCCCTTCACCGGCCTCCTCATCGGCCTCCTCGAGAACCCGGTCGTCTACCCCGGAAACCCGCTGTGTCACCTCGTCGAGGTCGACGAGGCGGTCCGCCGGGCGATCGAGACCGGCAACGAGCCGATACCGGTGGGACAACCGAACGCGGCGGACTGACCGCGGTCACGGAGCCGAGTCGGCGCCGGTCGGCCCGGTTGCGTGGATCTACTCACTTCCCAACCGTCTACGGAACGCCGTCGCGACGCCAGCGAGGGCGAGAAGGAAGCCGGCGAGGAACGCGACCGGCTGGAGGAACGCTCGCTGGAAGACGACCGCCCCCGGCTCGCGCTCGACCGTCCGCGTCCAGAACTCGTAGCGGTCGCCCCGATGCTCGACGATCACGAGGCCGTCACCGAGCGTCGGGTCGGTCGGGTACGACAGCGAGTCGACGCGGGCGTCGGGGTCCTCGACGCCGAACCCGCCGTCCGACTCGCGCGCCCGGTCGAACGCCTCGCGCGCCTCGAGGTCGAGGTCGGCGTAGTCGACGACGGCGTCGTCGCTCAGGTCGTCCGGATCGACGCCGCCACCGGCCACCGGCGAGGCGTTCTGAACCGGCTGAACGGTGTGCGTGTACGCGGGGTTCGGGTCGCCGACCGGCACGGGGAGGTACAGGGGGTTGGCCATCAGGAGGACGCCGACCGCGAGCAGGCCGACGGCGACGAGCCGGACGCGCATGCGAGGGGGTCGGCGGCGCGAGCGGTTGAGGCTTTCCGCTGCGCTGCCGGCTCCGAGACCGCCTCAGTCCAGGTCGATATCCACGCCGTGCTGGAGTCCGGCCGCCTTCACGGTGTTGTACAGGAGCATCGCGCGCGTCATCGGCCCGACGCCGCCGGGGACCGGCGTGATCGCGCCGGCGACCTCCCTCGCGGACTCGTAGTCGACGTCGCCCACCAGCTCGTACCCCTTCTCCGTGTCCGCGTCCACGCGATTGATGCCCACGTCGACGACGGCCGTGCCCTCACGCAGCATCGAGCCGTCGATGAACTCGGGGATGCCGGCGGCGGCGATCACGATGTCCGCGTCCGCGAGCTTCCCCTCCAGGTCCTTCGTTCGGGAGTGACAGACCGTCGTGGTCGCGTTCCCGACCGGGGCCTTCTGGATCAGGAGGTTCGCCATCGGCTTCCCGACGATGTCGGAGCGGCCGACGACGACCGCGTCCGCGCCCTCCGTCTCCACGTCGTAGGCCGCGAGGAGCTTCTGGACGCCGTGGGGCGTACAGGGTTTAAATCGGGCGTCGCCGGCGACGAGCCGACCGACGTTCTCCGGGTGGAAGCCGTCCACGTCCTTCTCCGGGTCGATCTGCCGGAGGACGCTCCGCTTGTCGACGTGGTCGGGGACCGGCAGCTGCACCAGGATGCCGTGGACGTCCGGGCGCTCGTTGAGGTCGTCGATCGTCTCGTACAGCTCGTCGGCGGGCGCGTCGGCGTCGATCTCGACGTGGACGCTCTCGATGCCGACCTCCTCGCAGTCGCGCTGCTTCATCGAGACGTACGTCTCGCTGGCGGGGTCGTCGCTCATCAGGACGGTGGCGAGCCCCGGTGTCACGCCCGCCGCCTCCAGCGTCTCGACGTGCGCGGTCACGTCGGCGCGCACGTCGGCGGCGACGGCCTCTCCGTCGATGATAGTCGTCGCGTCCGCGTCGTCGGTGCCTTCGCTCATACCCGAGGGGAGAACGAGGCGGTACAAAAGCGACGCGGGATCGTGTCGATCTCGGATATTCTATCTCCGGTTTTATACACGAATCTGTAATACTTCGGACGATCGCTACTCCGGGAACAGCTCCTCCTCGCGCCCGACAGCGTCGATCGCGGCGATCTCTGCCGGGGCGAGATCGAGATCGGCGGCCGCGAGGTTCGCCCGGAGGTGGCGCTCGCTCGACGCCTTCGGGATCGTCACGACGGGGTCCTTCGCGGTCGCCCACGCGATCGCGACCGCCTCGGGCGTCGTGTCGCGCGCCTCCGCGACCTCGACCACGGCGTCGATATCGCGCACCCGCCCGCCGGCCAGCGGCGAGTACGCGACCACGGTGTAGCCGTGCTCGCGGGCGTGATCGAGGAGAGTCGGTTTATAAAACAGCGGATGCAGCTCGGTCTGGTGAGCCGCCAGCGGGGCGTCGAGGGCCGCCATCGCGCGGTCCAGCTGATCCGGCTCGAAGTTCGAGACGCCGGCGTCGCGCACGAGCCCCTCGTCGACCAGCCGGTCGAGCGCCGGGAGCGTCGTCTCCGGGTCGTAGCCGCCTCGCGGGCGGTGGACGTACAGCAGATCGAGCGTCTCGACGCCGAGCAGGTCAGCGCTCTCGCGGGCGGCCGGCGCCACGTCGTCGCCGGCGAGGTCGTCGACCCACAGCTTCGTCGCGACCGTCACGTCCTCGCGGGTCGTGCCGTCGCCGATCGCGTCGCTCGCGTCGAGCCCGGCGGCGAGCCCATCGCCGACGACCGCCTCGTTGCCGTAGATCCGCGCGGTGTCGAGGTGGCGGTAGCCGACGGCGAGCGCGGTCGCGACCGCGTCGGGATCGTCGATCCCCATCGTGCCGAGACCGACGGGCGGGAGGTGCATACCCGACGCTGGGCCCGACCGAGACAAAAAGCGTCCGGCTTCGCCCGCCGGCAAGCGGCTCAGATCCGGTCGCCGCCGCGCGCGTCGACCGGCGCCCGCCCGCAGATGCTCACGAGGTCGTGGAGGTCGTCGATCTCGTAGGTGGGCTGACAAGAGAGCTCCGCGGAGCGCCGGTGCGGGCGTCGCACAAACGCGGAGTCGATACCGGCGTTGTCGGCGGCGCGCACGTCGGACTCGTTGTCGCCGACGAACAGCGCCGTCTCGGCGCCGAGGTCTTCGAGGGCGCGTTCGAGGTAGTACGGCGAGGGCTTCTTGCGCGAGAGGCTGGCGATCGACGGATCGCGGCCGTACGTCACCTCGAACTGTCCCGCGAGACCGAAGTGGTCGAGGACCGCGTCGACCGTGGCCTGCTGGTTCGAGGAGACCACGCCGAGCGGGGCGTCGAGGTAGCGGAGTGCGTCCACGTCGGCGTACGGCGTCTTTCGCCCCTTTCGGGCCGCGTCGAGCTGTGCGGTCGAGGCGATCTCGTCGCGGACCCGCCAGAACTCCACCGGGTCCACCCCGTAGCGCTCGCAGATGTCGGCGAGCGTCGCGGGGTCGACGCCGACCGCGACATCGTCGACGTGGGCCAAGTCGGGATCCTCGACGCCGAGGCTCACGAACGCGTCCCAGGCGGCTTCCCGGAGCGTATCGAACGGGGTCCGTCCGACGAGGACCCCGTCCTTATCGAGAACGACGGCGTCGTACACGGCCCACTCTCTGTGGGTTACCGGCAAAAAGCTTTCAGTGGCCTCGGGCGGCGGACGGCGGATCAGAATCTCGTCGTGTACCACGGCTCCCGCACTTTCAATACCCGGCGCGACGAACCCTCAGACTGGACCATGAATATCGTTGATATCGCGGTGCCGGAGTACGTCGAGGTCGACGTCGATGAGCGACTGGCCAAGGTCCGGTCTATCTTCGAGCGCGAGAACCCGAAGGGGATCATCGTCACCGACGACGGCGAGTACGCCGGGGTCGTCGGAGAGAAACAGCTCATGCGCTCGCGCATGGAGGACGACACGAAGGTGTCGGCCGTCATGAAGCCCGCGCCCTCCGTCGACCGCCACGAGGACGTCCGGGAGACGGCCCGTCTCCTGGTCGAGGGCGACGTGAAGATCGCCCCCGTCTACGAGGGCGAGAAGCTCTACGGGATCGTCACGGTCGACCAGATCCTCGAGGCCGTCCTCGACAGCCTCGACGCGATCACCGTCGGACAGGTCGCGACGGAGGACGTCATCGGGATCAACGAGAAGGACAGCGTCGGCCGCGCGATCAACCGCCTCCGCGAGAACGGGATCTCTCGGCTCCCGGTGCTCGACGACGACGCTCAGCTGGTCGGCGTCGTCACCACCAACGACATCGTCGAGTTCGTGGTGCGCGACCACGAACGCCAGGGGAGCGGCGACCGCGCAGGCGACATCGACCGGATGCTCGACATCCCCGTCTACGACATCATGTCGAGCCCCGTTCTCACCGCGACCGCCGACGAGACGGCGCAGGTCGTCGTCCGACGGATGTTCGACAACGACGTCTCCGGGCTGGTCGTCACGCCGGGCGACGCCGACGCGGTCGCCGGGATGGTGACCAAGACCGACGTGCTCCGCGCGCTCACGTTCACCGAGCAGGACTCGATGGACGTCCAGATCACCAACGTGGACCTGCTGGACACGACCTCCCGCGAGCACATCGTCGAGTCGATCGAGCAGGTCTCCGACAAGTACGCGGACATGCACGTCATCCACGCGCACGTCCGGCTCCACGCGCACAAGGAGAAGCTCCGCGGCACGCCCCTGATCCAGTGTCAGATCCGGCTCCGGACCAACGAGGGGCAGGTCGGCGGCTCCGGCGAGGGCTACGGCGCCGAACACGCCTTCCACGTCGCGCTCGACAAGCTGGAGCGCAACGTCCTCGAGATCAAGGGCGTCAACGCCGACGAGGAGTACCGAGGCCAGCTGCTCCGCAAGCTCGGCGAGCTGTGAGCCGGTAGGGCGACGCTCGACGGTTCCGGCCGTCTCTTGTCCCGTCTTCTCGCTTTTTCTGGACCGCCTCGGCCGCGAGCGACGCCGCTCGCGGGTCGAAGGCGCGGCGCGGCTCCCGGCTACGTCTCGGCGCCCTCGGCGAGCCCGTCGGCGACGATCCGGAAGGTGACCGAGTCGCCGGCGGGCTTGGAGCGGTGCTTCTCCAGGGTGGCTCGCCGGTTACCGCCCCGGAATCGGTCGACGCGGACGACCGCGCCGGTCCAGTGGTTGAGGGTGTTGCCGCCGAGCGCGCGGTCGCGATCGGAGTCGGGATCGGTGAACACCTGGTTCGTGATCACGACGGCGAGGTCGTGGCGGCGCGCCAGCGAGAGGAGGTGCGTCACCTGCTTGGCGACCTTCCGGAGCGACTGCCCGCCCTCGGTGTCGCTGGCGCGTTCCAGCCGGTAGAACCCCGTGGCGGAGTCCAGTACGATCAGCTCCACCTCCGCGGCGAGCTCCTCGGCGTCGCGGACCGCCTCTCGCTGGTCGTCGAAGTCGTACGCCTCGGTGATCACCAGCCGGGAGGCGATCTCCTCGACCGTGTCGTCGATGTCGGGGTCCCCCGCCCGTCCCGACGCCAGCTGTTCGAACCGGTCGATCGAGAGCCCCTCGGTGTCGATGTACAGCGCGCGGTCGCCGGCTGCGGCGACCTCGACCGCCGCGGCCAGCGCGAGGTTCGTCTTTCCGGCCGCGGGCGGGCCGTACACCTGCGTGACGACCCCGCGCTCGAACCCCCCGCCCAACAGGTCGTCGACCGGTCGACAGCCGGTCGGGATCGGATCGCTCACTACGAGACGCCTTGCTCGCACTCGTATTTAAACGGTCGATCGCGGCGTCGGCGCTCGCACGCGAACGGTCGAGCGAGTCGCTCGTCGAGGTGAAATATGCGTGAAAAGAACGGAACGGTCGCCGGTCCCGGTGACCGGCGACGGGGTCCGGTAGTGCGTGCGGACGCGGCGTCCGCGGTAGAGTCGTTAGTTGCGGACGACGTTCGTCGCGCGGGGTCCCTTGGGGGACGACTCGATATCGAACTCGACCTCTTGGCCCTCCTCGAGGTCGGGGCCGCCGACGTCCTCCATGTGGAAGAACACGTCCTCGTCGTCGTCGAGATCGCCGTCGTCAGTCGAAATGAAACCGTAGCCGCCAGTGTCGTTGAAGAAATCAACCTTTCCTGTCGCCATTGCGAGTAAACACACGCCGGTTGACGGCATAAGACTTGCGAGTGTACAGTTAACACGACCATCGATCGACGATCGTGTGAGTTATTGGCCTGAATACCCGGATCCGGTGAACGTACGGTCGATCCTACCGGATCGAACCGACTGGACCGTCGGTTTCCGGCACGCCCGTCGATTTATGTACGAGCACGCCGAGCCGACGGCCGTGCTCCGACCCCTCCGCGAGAACGGCCCCGCACTGTTGGTTCCGGCCGCGTGGACCGTGGCTGTGAGCGGCGTCCTCGGCGTCGTCAGTACCCACGCACTGTTCGTCGCCCACGTCGTCATGAGCGTCCTGCTCGTCGCGTTCCTCGTCGGATCGTGGGGCGAGATGGGGTCGGGTGCCCTCCGCGTCTGGAAGCTCGTCATCCTCGCCGGCACGCCGGTGACGCTCGCGGGAGTTCTCGGGTTCCTCGCGCTCGACGGCGTACTCGCGTTCCCTGCGAGGCCGCTACTGTCGATCGCGTTGTACGGATGGATACTGCTCCCGGCAGTCGGGCTGGCGGACACCGGCCGGCGGGTCGGGCGATCGGCCCGCGCCTACGACGTCGGCGCAGCCTGCTGTGTCGTCGGGGCGGTCGGCGTCGCGGTCGCCGGCTCGCCGACCGCGACCGCCGTGGCCCTCGGTGTCGTCGGCGTCGGCCAGACCCTCGGGATCGTCGCTGCGACCGTCGCGGAGTGACCCCCCGCGGGGTCCTCAGTCGTCGTCCGCGGTTCCGGCGGGCGTCCGCTCGACGTCGACGGAGGGTTCGAAGTCGGGCCGTTCGACGCCGAGCAGCTCGTAGGGGTCGGCGTCGTCGGGCATCGGCGACTCGTAGTCCGCGCCGCCGCGCTCCTCGAACTCGGCGACGACCTCCGCGCGTAGCTCCTCGTCGGTGAGCAGGCGGAGCAGGGTCCCGCCGATGGTCTTCGCGGCGTAGAGCATGCCCTCGGTTCCGGTCGAGCCGCTGGCGGCGACCGCCTGCCAGGAGTGCGGGGGCGTCCCGGCGGGCCACGTCGCTGTCGTCATCCGCCCCAGCGGGACGAGCTGGCTCACGTCGCCGGAGTCGGTCGAGTACGACCCCGTCTCGCCCGCGTCGAGCGCGTCGATCGGTTCGGTGAAGTAGGCGTTCTCGGCGGCACGGTCGCGGTACTCCTCGGGCAGCTCGGCGATCTGGTCGGAGACGTCACCGAGCGACGCCTTGAGCTCGTCGGCGATCGGGTCGTCGACCGAGAACGAGCCGAGTTCGGCCATCGTCCCGCGGATCGCGTCGCCGAGCGTCTCGTTCGGGCGGACGCCGTAGATCCCGCTGGTCTGGGTGACCTCGACGTCGACGTCGGCCATCAGCGCCGCCCCCGCTGTGGCGTTCTCGAACCAGTCGCTCACCTCCTCGACGAGGTCGCGGCTCGGCGCGCGCACGAGGTACTCGCCGGTCGCCTCCGGCGGGACGACGTTGGCGGCGTCGCCGCCCCGGGTGATCACGTAGTGGAGTCGGACCGGGTCGGGAACGTGCTCGCGCATGTACTCGACGGCCGTGTTGAGGAGCTGGAGCCCGTCGAGCGCGCTCCGCCCCGCCTCGGGCGAGGCGGCGGCGTGGGACGACTCCCCCCGGACCGTCACCTCGTAGCTGTCCACGGCCAGACACGACCCCTTCGTGGGCGCGTTGTACCAGCCGGGGTGCCAGGAGACCACCGCGTCGACGTCGTCGAACGCGCCCGCGCGAGCCATGTACGTCTTCCCGGACCCCGCCTCCTCGGCGGGCGTGCCGACGTAGACGACCGACCCCTCGACGCCCGCGTCGATCGCGTCGGCGACCGAGAGCGCGGCCCCGAGCGAGCCGACCCCGAAGAGGTTGTGCCCGCAGCCGTGGCCGTTTCCGCCGTCCTCGATCGGCTCCCTCGTCCCGCTCGCTCGCTGTGAGAGGCCGGGAAGCGCGTCGAACTCGCCCATCGTGCCGACGACCGGGTCGCCCTCGCCGTAGCGGGCGACGAAGCCGGTCTCGACGTCGCCGACGCCGACCTCGACGTCGAAGCCGCGCTCGGCGAGGACGCCGATCAGTCGATCCGCCGCGTACATCTCCTCGAACGCCGTCTGCGGGTGTTCCCAGATGTCGCGTGCGAGGTCCGTGAGCTCGTCTCGCCGGGCCTCGACCGCCTCCGTCACCGCTTCGAGTTCCATGACAACGGATGGCGAAGACCGGTGAAAAAGGGTTCGGACGCGGCGAGGCGACCGGACGGGTGGACGGGCCGGGAATGTTGAACGCCTCAGGATGGGCCTTCTCGATCTCGTCAAGGACGAC
>NZ_JAWOBM010000064.1:0-2622 GCF_046498025.1 Halorubrum sp. | reverse complement strand
TCCGAGCGGCGTCGTTCCGAACTCGGGGATCGGGAGCCGCTCGCGCCAGCGGTCGACGAGCACCTTCGCGGCCGGGAGGAACACCCCGAACACCGCGAGCGTGAACACGATCCCCGCCGCGGCGACGAGCCCGAAGTCGCGGTTCGGCTCGAAGGGGCTCGCCACGTTCGAGGCGAGCCCGAACACCGTGGTGATCGTGACCAGCAGGAAGGCGATCAGCAGCTGGTCGGTCGTGGTCCGCATCGCGTCGGCGATCCCGAGCCCCTGCCCGCGCTCCTCCCGGTAGCGGTTGACGATGTGGATCCCGAAGTCGATCCCGACCGCGAGCAGCAGCGGGAAGACGGTGATGAGCGAGTCGGAGAAGGGGATCCCCGCGTACCCCATGAACCCGAAGGTCCACAGCAGCGAGAGGAGCAGCGCGACGAGCCCGATCGCCATGTCGATCGGGTCGCGGTAGGCGAACACGAGGAAGCCCAAGATGAGCAGCAGCGCGGCGGGGAACACGATGACCGCGGTGTCGGTGAGCAGCGCCGTGACCTCCGACTGGAGGATGCCGTCACCGAAGAGGACGGCGTTCTCCCCCGCGTCGTTGCCCGGCACGGAGTCAACGACGGCGACGCTGCGCGTCTGCAGCTCCGTCACCCGGGCGGTCGTGGCCGCCTCGGGCAGGTCGTAGGAGACGCCGACGATGGCGGCGCCGGCCCGCTGGGCAGTCGGGTTGTAGTCGACCGACACCTGCCCCGCGACGGCGCCCGCCGCGTCGGCGTCCGCGATCGCCGCTCGAAGCTCGGCCGGCGTCGCCTCCTCGACCGCGTCGCGTCGCTCGCTCGGCGTCTCGGCGCTCGGGTCCAGCTGGCGGGCGATCGCGTCGGCGTGGCTACTCGTCGAGCTCACCCGGAGCGTCGACCGCGACTCCAGCCGCTCCTGAGTCTCTAAGATCCGGATCAGCGCCGACCGCGAGAGCACGTTGTCGTCGGTGACGACGACCTGCGCCGACGTCTCGGAGCCTCCGATCGACGTCTCGAACTCCTCGTCGATGTCGTCTAACGCGCGCTGCGCGGGGATGTCTTGGGTGAACTGGTCGGCGCCGGCCGACGTGGTGATCCCGGCCAGTCCGCCGGCGGCGACGACGCTGATCAGGAGGAACACGGCGATGACCGCCACCGGACGCTCCGTGACGAGCTCGTCGACCCGCTCGACGAGCCGGTCGGCCGCAGTCACGCGCTCCCCCGTCCGGGCGGCCGGTCCGCGTTCGATTCGACTGGCTGGTCCGTCATCGGATCACCGCCGCCGATAGAGGACGACCGCTCCCACGACGGCGAGGACGACGACGGCGCCGACGGCGAGCGGGACGAGGGGGAGCCCCCCGTCGTCGGTCGGCTCGGTCACCTCGACCGGGTACTGCGTGACGTCCGAGATCCGGTCGTCGCCGCGCTCGTCGTCGTAGCGGAAGTCCAGCTCGATCGGGTGCGTCTCGACGCTCGCGTCGGAGGCGGCGGCCACCTCGAAGCTGATCTCCTCCGATTCGCCGGGCGCGAGCTCGTCGACGAACGCCTCGTCGTCGGGGGCCGAGAGCGGGCTGTCGGCGTACAGTCCGGCGTTGATCGACGAGAGCGTCTCCGGGCGCTGGTTGGTGATCTCGAAGGTGATCCGCCGCGTCTCGCCGGCCGGGACGGTCACGTTGTCGGCGGCGAGCTCGAACTCGGGCTGCCGCGGCGCGACCTCGATCCGCTCCGTCTCCTCGTCCGCGAGCGTCGCGTCGCCGTTCGTGTACTCGGTGGTGAACCGGAACTGCCGCGGGCCGGGGTCGGCGCTCCCGCTCACGTCGGCGTCGAACGAGAACTCGACCGACTCGCCCGCCGGGACCTCGGGGAGGGCGTACCGCCGCTCCCCGATCGTCACCCGCTCGCTCTGCGGGTCCGCGACGAGCACCGCGTCGTCGACGTCGAGCGGGCCCTCGTTGGTGAGTGTCCCGCTGACCGTCCCCGCGTAGCCGACCTCTAAGCTTCCCTCCACGCCGTCGATCGAGAACGACTGCTCGGGGACCGGCGTCACGCCCGCCCGCGAGGTGGGAGAGGTCTCCTCGATCCCGTCGGCGTCCCGGTAGTCGACCGAGGTGACGAGCGCGTACGCGCCGTCGCCGAAGTCGGGCGAGACGGTGGAGTCGAACGTCACGGTCCGGTTCTCGCCGGGGGCCCAGTCGCCGACGAACGACTCCGCGCTCCCCTCGCCGCCGATCACGGCCGCGCTCCCGGTCGACTGTCCGGTGACGACCGCGTCGCGGGCGACCTCGTCGCCGACGTTCCGAAGGGTGGCGGTGACGTCGCCGCTCCCGCCGACCTGCGCGTCGGTGTCGGTCTCCACGACCGCGAAGCGCGCGCCGTCGTCGACGACGATCGTGACGTCGAAGCGGTCGATCCCGCGCCGGTCTTTGTGGTCGTTGAACTCGGGGATTATCTCGGAGGTGTACCGGTAGCGGGCCGTCACCTCCACCTCGTACTCGCCGTCCGGCACGTCGTCGGGGACCGTGACGTCGAGCGGGACCTGCACGGGGCTCGCGTCGGTCCGCACGTCGCCGACGACCGTGCGCCCGTCGCCGACCTCGATCGGCACGTCGCCGTC
>NZ_JAWOBM010000032.1:0-5373 GCF_046498025.1 Halorubrum sp. | reverse complement strand
GTCGGTGCTCGAAGCCGAGTCGATCGCGGACGCCGACCGCGGCTGTCCGGAGTGCGGCGGCGACGTCATTTCCGTCGGCTACATGCCGAGCGTCACCGAGTTCGTCACCGGCTACAAGTGCCAGGAGTGCGACTGGAGCGACGACGACCGCTGAGCCGGGACGACGCGGCCGATCGGTGGTCGCCGGTGGCGCACGCTGCGTCGCCGATCCGTCCCGCGATCGTCCGCGATCGAAACCCCTTTATCCGCGTTTCGGCAACGACCTAGTGCGATACCGCGTGGGGCTGTGGCCAAGCCAGGCATGGCGACTGACTCCAGAGGTTCGCGCCCGGGACGACACTCCAGACTGATATACCGAGCGGGCGACTGATCATCGCTCGCGTTGACGACCCTCTGGAGTTCCGAGGCGCACCGGAGATATCAGTCGATCGGGGGTTCAAATCCCTCCGGCCCCACTCTATCCTCGAACGATCCTGACGTGCCGAAGGCAAGAGTATAAATGAAGCAGTGGAGCAGACTCTGGCGAGTTTTCAGAACCCCGTGTGTTGGGAGTCGACCACGTACTGCGATTCTGATACTGAAGGACGGTGAATTTGGTCTACTTCCCCATCATAATAACTATGTTCTACTACTAATTATTACGAGTACTCTCACAGCTCTTCGCAAAACTGATCGATATCACATCGGAGTCTAAGAGGACACGCAATATAATGTACCGTCAACGCGACATCGCTGCTCTCCCAACGTTCATCGCCTTGGACAGCTCCACAGTTCTCGCTGGCCAGAGACAGGGAGCGAGCGTCCAGATCGACGAGACGTATTTCTCCGGGCAGTTACGAGCTTTAGATGCATTTGATCGCGATACCGATGAATCCTCGAACTCGAGTCGCGGACAACGGTCGCGAGATCTCCGAGAATCGAGGCGTGCTTACAGAAGCATCGAGGTCGACGTGGATGCACTCACGGAGAACGATCTCTGGACTGCATCGACACAGTTTCGCCGAGAGTTACAGCGCATTCCGGAAATTAGCCATCTCGAGCGCCAGTACCCAGGACAGTGTTTCGTCGTCCCGGAGTGGTTGTACACGGGAGACCGGCTCCACTATGGAGCACGCGTCTATTTTTTCCAGGACGACGGCTCCGCGACTCCGAAGGAGGTGATACAGGAAAATATCGATGCGATTCTGAGCGACTCGTTCCCGAAATTCGAACGATATCAAGGAGGATTACACGGGTATCCGGACTGCTGTATCGACTTTTACCACGAACGCTCGTCGAACGCTCCCTCGCCCGAATGGCGTTCGATCGAACCATTCGCTGACCGAATTAACGACGTGGCTCTCGGTAATGACCGCTCTGCATCAGTCGACGACGTGTTGCCGCGGTTCTCAGGTTGGGATGATCGGTATGCGTTCTTCGCCCGGGAATTCTTTCCCGAGCCGGGGTGTGAGACTGCGCTGACGCAGGGAGAGGCGATCTTTGACAGCCTGTCCTCTGAGTACCCCACTCCCCTTATCGAAGACTACTTCCGACTCAACTTCGGCTATGATTACCTGGTAGCTCGGGCAGTCCATACTGGCGGCACTCACCGACCGGTTCCCGGAGAACTCGGAGAGGAGCACCTCATGTTCTATCTACCGCTACGAGAATTATTGACACTCCCTCGATATTTATAGTCCCGATATCAGGACGCACCGGGAGTGATCGAAGACAGACAGATCCACAGCCGATAAGACGTTCCGTTGTTCTTCCTGCGATTCTCACACAGACGAGAATTTTGTATGGGGATATATGTGTTTGGGCATCCTATTCATTGTGAGAAGATGACACAATCACCCCTCACCGAGGCAAACAGACGAACGATTCTCAAGTCGCTTAGCGCCATCTCGGCCGCCGGAATGACTGGACTGGCCGGTTGTGCTGGCGGTGGAAACGGGAACGGAGACGATAACGGAAACGGTGCGGGTACGATTTCGGCAGATGAGTATCCGGCCGTCGACGAGTGGATGACCGAGACGGAAATCGGAGACGCGGCGAGGCTTTACGACGGGGAGATAGTGGATCTCCGTGAGGAGAGCGATGTGGCGATCGACGTCGGTGCCGGGGACGAAGGGTTAGCGTTCGAACCATCCGCGGTAGCCGTTTCGTCCGGAACAGAGGTTCTCTGGGAATGGACCGGCGAAGGAGGTGCACACAACGTCGAAGCAGAACCCGACGAACAGATCGGCGAGTCGGACTACGAGTTTAGTTCCGGAGAGGCAGAGGATGGCGACGACATCGAGTACACCCACACCTTCGACGAGGAGGGAATCGCCCTGTACCACTGCGAGCCCCACATCGCGAATGGAATGAAGGGCTCGGTCGTGGTCGAGGAGGAGTGATCCGTCGAGTCTCCTCACTCGGCGTGGAACTCACTGAGGATCTCGAGGTCCCGACCGGTGAGCGCGAACTCCGGGACCGGTCGGTGGGCGTCGCAGTGGGGGAATTCGAAGCGCGTGCCCGGGGCCGGCAGATCGCCGAGGGGTTGCCACCCTGTCGAGACGGCGACGGGCTACTCGTGCTCGTTTAGAGATCACGAGTAGGCCCCCTACGCGCGCCCGAATCGGAATCAATCACCGGGAGCTTCCGCGGCCCGGTCGGGACCTCCTCGTCGTTGTAGTGGGCGATCTGCCCGCAGATGGCGACGCACGCGTCGAGGTTCAATGCCGCGAACACCGCGTCGGTGATGGGATCCCCCACGTTGTCGAAGTAGACGTCCACGCCGTCGGGCGCGGACGACGCGAACCGGGAGCGAGACCCCGGCCGGTACCCGCTCCCAGTCGAAGCGTGGGCGGTGGCGGCGATATCCGGTCGGAGTACTCGGCCGGGAAACGACACGGGCCCTTCCGGGAAATATGTCGCGAGCTCAACGAGTAGCGGCGCTTCCCTCCTCGAAGAACAGATACGCGGCGATCACGGCGAGTCCGACGCTCAGGACGCCGGTAGCGACACCGAACAGCAGAAACTGTAGTCCGTCGAGGAACCAGAGGACGGCCAGCACCGCGACGTGGAGGATCCCGAGCAGGTACAAGATCGGATTCCAGAACCGGCTCAGGTACAAGCCGACGCCGAGGAGGAAGCTCCCACCGATGGCGAAGAACTGGGGTTGCCCCTCCGTGTACCCGATGAAGAGGTTGATTCCGGCGATACCCAGCGACAGGAGGACGCCCGTCCAGTGGAGCCAGGTCCACGAGGCGACGTCCGCGATCACCCCGTCTGATTCGACAGTTGTCATGTGGGGGATCCCGTCCGGCACGTAATAGTTATACACGCGCCTGCGGCCGCTGAGCCGCGCCGGCGAGCGGAGCGGCCGAGCGACGAGGCGACCCGTTACTCCGCTGGCGACGACACTCGCACCACCTGCTTGCCGATGTTGTCCCCCTCGAACAGTCCGAGGAAGGCGTCGGGCGCGTTCTCCAGGCCGTCGACGACCGTTTCGCGGTGCTCCAGCTCGCCGCTCGCGACCCAGCGACCGAGCCGCTCGCTGGCTTCGCCGAACCGGCTCGCGAAGTCGCTCACGAGCAGCCCCTCCACGCGGGCTCGAATCGGAATCAGCCCCGGGAGCTTCCGCGGGCCGGTCGGGACCTCCTCGTCGTTGTAGTGGGCGATCTGTCCGCAGACGGCGACGCGCGCGTCGAGGTTCAGCGCCGCGAACACGGCGTCGGTGATGGGACCGCCCACGTTCTCGAAGTAGACATCCACGCCGTCGGGCGCGGCCGACTCGAGCGCGGCGCGGTAGTCGTCGGTCGCCCGGTAGTTGATAGCGGCGTCGAAGCCGAGGTCGTCGGTGAGCCACGCCGCCTTCTCGTCGGAGCCGGCGAAGCCGACCACGCGGCACCCGGCGCGCTTCGCGATCTGGCCGACGACCGAGCCGACCGCGCCCGCGGCGCCGGAGACGACGACCGTGTCGCCCGGCTTGGGCTCGCCGACCTCCAAGAGGCCGAAGTACGCGGTTCGTCCCGGCATCCCGAGCGCGCCGAGGTAGGTCTCGGGCGCGGCGACCGACGGGTCGACCGGGGCGACGGCGTCGGCGTCGAGGGTGGCGTAGTCGGCCCAGGTCCCCTCGCCGGTGACGAGGTCGCCCGCGTCGTACCCGTCGTGCGCGCTCTCGACGACCTCGCCGACGACGCCGCCGGAGAGCGCGTCGCCGATAGCCCACGGCTCCGCGTACGACTCGGCGTCGCGCATCCGACCGCGCATGTACGGGTCCACCGAGAGGAATCGAGTGCGGACGAGGAGTTCGCCGGGGTCGGGGGAGTGAACGTCGGTCTCGCGCAGTTCGAAGCAGTCGAGGTCGGGCTCGCCGGTCGGGCGCTCGGCGAGCACCCATTCGCGGTTGGTTCGTGTCACGGGTGCCGTTGCGCTTCGGGACTCAATAGGGTTCGGGACTCGGCGGCGTCGGCCCTCGGCGGAGTCGGGACTCGGCGGGGTCGGGACTCGGCGGGGTCGACGTGATCGTCGATGCGATCGGTCGGCTCTCCTGACGGCTTCACCCTCGCCGGGAGCCCGAACGGTGTCGGAATCGCGCGTGTTGGCCGCAATAGTTAATATATCTTAATTATATTTGGACCACATGACGAAACGGTCAGTCGACGTCCCGCCGGAGGTCCGGGCGCGGATCGACCGTTACGTCGATTCCGTCGACGACCGGCTCGCGGGATCGGAGCCGACGGCTGAAGCGGTACAGGAAGTCCTCGCCGAACTTCACGGCGACGCCGACGTCTACGAGCGATGGCGGGCCGGCGAGTCGATCGGCCCCGTCGAGCGGATCCGTCTCGATCGGTACGATCCGCGAAACGTGCTCGTGAAGGCGGACGAGTGGGCCGAGACGGACGAATCGTCGTTCCGGGAGGCGAAGTCGTTCAAGTGGCTGTGGGCCGGGTTCGACGCGTCGCCGGCGGCGAACGACCTCGCGTTCGCGCTCCCGTTCCGACAGATGCTGGCGACCCACCTCTTCGCCGAGGCCGGCGAGGACCTCTTCTTGGAGCGCGGGATCACCTTCCCGTGCGGGCACAACATCGAGATGGGCGATCGCACGGTCGTCCACCGGAACGTGCTCTTGGACGACAGGGGGGCGTTGTCGATCGGCGACCGCGTCTCGATCGCCGACGGCGCGACGATCCACAGCCACGGCCACGACGTCGTCGACCAGACCGACGTCTCGATCTACCTGACCGAACTCGAAGACGACGTGCGGATCGCCTCGGACGCGATGGTGGCCGCCGGCTGTCGCGTCGGCGAGAACGCGATGGTCGGAGCGAAGGGGATCGTCCGCGGGGACGTGCCCGCCCACCACGTCGCCGTGGGGGCGCCGGCGAAGAGCGTGCGGGTCAA
>NZ_JAWOBM010000041.1:0-72776 GCF_046498025.1 Halorubrum sp. | reverse complement strand
CAACTTCGATCGTGACTTGGCGATCTTGGATCGAAGCACTCGTAAACGCACCCGTACCCACTGCAGCCGAGCTTCCTGTAATCAATGCACCTGCTCCGATCATGAATTTGCGTCGTTCCATGGTTGGTCTACCTCTGTTACCGCACGCGACCCGATCGGGGACACGAGACATCCCGTGCCACCCGAGGTCGCTCTACTACACCCATGGGCCCTATCCCATATCGTTATGAATTTCCAGAAATACTTCTGGACGAGAAAGAACGCTCGGCCGTCAGTTCTGCCCGCACCTGAACCTCGGTCTGATCGCTTCAGGCCTCGTCTGAGATCCATTCGGAACGCGGTCAGGCGGATCCTAATCCGGAAATCGTTGCTGTTGAAAAAGTATTTCATCTGAAATATCCTGCCAAATGGCGAACGAGAAATTCACGTGTCCGATCCGCAATCCTCCAGTTTTGTGTGCTTTCAGCCGATAAGACGCCGTATAGACGTATTCGACCTGATCACTGTTTGAACAGCAAGAAAGTTTAGAAGAATATCATAACCACGGGATTTATGTTGGTCTGCTCATATGTGTCTGACAGAAATGGCGTCGGCACAGCAGATTGACGGGGGAGGGGCCGAACCGACGACGGAGGTGTCCGAGAACGAGCTGTTCGAGGTGCTGGCGAATCAGCGCCGGCGCTTCGCGGTACACCTGCTGAAACGAGAGGAGGACGACACGGTCGCGATCGGCGACATGGCCGACCAGATCGCGGCGTGGGAGAACGGGATCGACAAGGCGGAGATCACGGGCACCGAGCGCAAGCGCGTGTACACCGCGCTCCAGCAGTCGCACCTGCCGAAGATGGACGAGGCGGGCGTCGTGGAGTTCAATAAGGACCGCGGCACGGTCGAGCCCACGTCCGCGCTGACGAACGTCGACCTCTACATGGACGTCGTCGAGGGGAAGGAGATCCCGTGGAGCAGCTACTACCTGGGGCTCTCGGGGGTCGCCGTCGCGCTCACCGGCGCGGTGTGGCTCGACTCGTGGCCGTTCCTCCTCCTCCCCGACATGGCCTGGATGGTCGCGATCGTCGTGGCGTTCGCGTTCTCCGCGCTCGCGCACAAGTACTACACCGCGGAAATGAAAGTCGGTGAGCACGACGAACCCCCGGAACTGACCTGAGATCAGGTGTTTCAGGGAGTGGTTTCCGGTCTTCCGGGAGCGCATAACCATAGGGTCGGAACACGTTGGACAACGTGAACGAAGCGTGAGATCCCACTGCACATGAAACGACGAACCCTCATCCTGTTGCTCGGCGGCGCGAGTTCCGGCGCGATGAGCGTCGGCACCGGCGCGTTCAGCAGCATGGAAGCCGAGCGGGGCGTGGAAGTGAACGTCGTTTCTGACGACCAGGCGTTCGTCGGATACGACAACCCGAGCAACGGGAAAAACGCGGTCAGCGTATCGGATGGCGAGTCAATCGAACTCGTCGTCGTTAAAAATCGGTTCTCCGGAGACGCGCAGATCTCGATCGTCGACGTCGACGTCACCGTGAACCCCGAGGAAGGGGACTCCTCGCGGATCGAGAACGTCGCGTTTTCTGAGGACGAGTTCGGCGCCGGTGAGGAGGAATCGATCACGGGGACCGTGGCGTGTGACGATGACGGGGGCAGCGCCGAGGTCGAGGTCACCGTTCGACTGGCCGGCGATGGCGTCAGCGCCGAGCTGTTCGGCGACACCGAAACGCGGCGGTTCGAGATCGAGTGCGTTCCGATCCCGGCGGTGACGGGAGTCGACTTCCGGGGAGGCGGAAACACCGAGCTGCTGGTAGCAGACGAGGGACCGCAGTCGGCCGATGGCGGCACTGTCGAAGTAGAAGTGTATTACGTCGATGGAGACCGGATACGGACGACCGACTCCGAAGCGGTCGAGGTGGACCGGCCGCTGAGAAATCAGATGTCCATCGTCGACGAGACCATCGTCGGCGTCCACGTCCCAGGTACCGAAGACGTGTACGTGCACCCGCAGTTCGACCCGAGCGAGTGTGACCTCACACCGGACGCCGACAGCGAGGAAAGCGGCGTATCCGGCGGGACAGGGACGCCGATCAGCGATCCAGCCGAGACGTTCGGCGACTGCCTCGCCGCCGACGACTAGCGGTTTTGGCCCGGCTCACGCCGAGACGTATCGAGTGAACAGCCGGCATACGGATAGTCCGCTTCCTTTCGGAGATCTCTAACCACGGTTTCGCTTGAGGTCGCGCCAATCGTCATAGATTGGCGTGTCTGAATAATCTCAGACCGTGCCTGAACCCGTTTCAGCCCCGTCCAGAGAACCTTCTGACGACTCATAACGATATGGAATAGGGTTCACGGGTTTCATAGAGCAACCCACAGGTGACGCGGGATGTCCCGCGTCCGCAGCCCGCGGGTCTCGCGCGTTCAACAACAGGTCGAACAACCAAGCACGATATCTATTATGAGTTTTAACCGTCGAACCGTTATACTGTTCGTATTTTTCGTAGTCGCCGGATCATTCGCCACGGGCGCGACGGTCGTCAACGGCCCGGCCGATACCTTCGCGGACGACGAGCTCGCGGTCCAACCGGCCGACGGACCCAACGGCGACTACGCCTACCTGAACGACGACGACGAGATCGCGATCGACGTGTCGGCGTCGAACCCGAACATCCGTGACCCCTCCTTCGAGGGCGTGAACGTCGGGACGACCGGGAGGATCGACGGCGTGTTCGAGATCACGTACACGGGCGAGGAGTACGCGCACGTGTGGATCGAGTACGACGGCGCCGGCGAGGTCGGCTTCGTCGCCGACGGCGACTCGATCGAGGGCGTGAGAAACAACGTCACGCTCGCGCCGAATCAGACCGTCACGGTCGGCCTCGCGATCGACGCGGGCGACGCGGCCGCCGGGACGCGGTTGGGCGCCGACGAGTTCTCGATCGTGGCGAACGAGACGGCAATCGGTGAGCAGGACGGGTCGGCGTCGACTTCCTCCCCGTCCTCTTCGACCGGCGATACCGACACGGTCGTGACGACCAGGTCGCCGAGCGCGGACCGCCGCGAGTTCGTCGGGAGCGGTATCGGCCGCGGGAAGTCGGTCCGGTTCCTCGCCGACGGTATGCGCCTCGACGGCGACGCCCTCCGACTCGAGGGGATCGATCTCGAGGGCGTCGACGACGAGCGCGTCGAACTGGACGCCGCGGGGAGCCCGGACCCGTTCGCGGACGCGGGCGCGCTGACGGCGCCGACGACGCCGCGGTCGATGGCGTACCTCGCGCTGGAGCCCGATTTCGCACCCGCCGCAGTCGACGCGACGACGATCCGGTTCAGCGCGACTCCGGCGTACCTCGACGCGACCGACACCGACCCCGAGGACGTGACGCTCTACCACCGGACCGACGCGGGCGAGTGGGAGGAAGTGCCGGTCGAGGTCGTCGACGACGAGGTCGTCGAGATGCTGGGGCTGCCCGAGGACCGCGTCCACTTCCGCGCGACGACTACGGGGCTCTCCACCTTCGCGGTCGCGGAGCGCACCCCTCGGTTCGACGTGACCGAGGCGACGGTCGCGCCCGAGGCGATCGACCCGGGCGAGGCCGCGACCGTCCGGGCGACCGTGCGGAACGGCGGCGGCGCGGCGGACGAGCGCACGGTGACGCTGACCGCCGACGGCGACCCGGTCGCGAACGAGACGGTCGCGCTCGAACCGAACGAGACGGCGACGGTGGCGTTCGACGAGACCTTCGAGACCGTCGGCGCCCACGAGATCGCCGTCGACGGGACGCCGGTCGGCACCCTGATCGTCGGGGACCCGGCGAGCGACGGCGAGAGCGGGTCCGCGGAGGCGAGCGGGTCCGCGGAGGCGGGCGGGTCCGCGGAGGCGAGCGAGACCGACGACGCTACGGAGGCGGACACCGGTCCCACCGAGGAGCCCGGCGGTGTCGACCTCGCCGAGCTCGGCGGGCTGCTCGGCGCGCTCGTCGTCGGCGTGATCGGACTCGCGCTGTTCCGTCGGTTGTCGCGTTCGTGAGTCGCGGTCGCCGATCCGCGGTCTCGGACTCGCCACCGACGCCCGCCAGTTATCATCGCCGAGACGCGCGCCGACAGGTATTAGCCGTCGGTCGTCGAGTTCCGGTCCGTGACCACGTCGGCGACGGACGGACGCAACCGGGTCACGGGCGACGACCGCACCGGCGCGACCGACGGGGACGCGAACGTGACCCTCCGACGAGCGCTGCTCGCGAGCGTCCGGGCGGTCGACCTCCTCGTCCTGCTCGCGGTGCCGACGGGCCTGTTCGCGGTCTTTTCGCTCCCGGAGTCGACCCGCTGGTCGCTCGCGTTCGCGTACGCTGACCCGACGCTGCAGAGCGCGTTCACCGCGCACTACGTCCACCTCGACCTCGACCATCTCGCCGGCAACGTGGCGGGCTACTGCCTCCTCGCCGGCGTCGGTTACGCGCTCGCCGTGCTCGGGAACGCCCGCCGCTTCTTCCTGACCGCGCTGGCGACGTTCCTGCTGGCGTTCCCGTTCGCCCTCTCGGCGCTGAACCTCGCGGTCCCGCGGGACGCGATCGGGTTCGGCTTCTCGGGGATCAACATGGCGCTCGCGGGGCTGCTCCCGCTGCTGCTCTGGACGTACGCCCGAGAGCGGTTCGTCCCGGGGGCGTCGGTCCGCGCGCTGCCGGCGGTCTTCTTCGCGCTCGTGGGCTGGATCGCGCTGCTCGCGCTCCCGCTCTCGACGACCGGCGCGGGGCTCGCCGGCCTCGCGACGGGGGTCGCGGGCGCGCTCCTCGCGGTCATCTACGCGTCGAGCGCCGGCCTCCCGATTCGCGCCACCGCGCGCGAGGGCGTCGTAACGATCGCGTCGCGACCGGGCGAAGGCGACCTGTTCGTCGTCGCGGCGGTCCTCGTCGTCGGCTATCCCGTCGTCGGGTTCCCGACGGATCCGACCGGTGCGGACAGCGTCGTGAACCTCTACGTCCACCTGCTGGGGTTCTGTCTCGCGTTCATCGGCCCGTTCTCCCTACTCGCGGTCGGGGTGTTCGACGAGTGACCGCCGACCGCTCGGCATGGGTCGTCGGACTCCCCTCACGTCCTGCGTCGAACCACGAACTTATAACGTGTCGATTACATTCCATGAACAGCGTCCGGCGCCGAAGTAAGACGTGACCGACGCCCGGGACACGAGACTCACCGACACATGTCACCGAAACGCATTCTGTCGATCGCGCTGCAGGTCGCCGCCGTCGTAGTCGTCCTCTCGCTCATCGCCGGCCAGCTGCTCGGACAGCCCGTGCTGCTCAGTTTCGTGGAGACCGGCAGCATGCAACCCACCCTCGACCCCGGCGACGGGTTCGTCGCGGTCCCCGCGCCGCTCGTCGGCGACGTGGGGGTCGGCGACGTGGTGACCTTCGACGCGCAGGAGATCGAGGGCGGCGGGCTGACCACCCACCGCGTCGTCGAGGAGACGGAGCGCGGGTACGTCACCCGGGGCGACAACAACCCGTTCACCGATCAGGACGGTGGCGAGCCAGTAGTGCAGGACGCCGACATCGTCGCAGTGGCGCTCTCGGTCGGCGGAAGCGTGGTCGTCATCCCGCATCTGGGCACCGTCGCGATGGCGATCCAGTCGGGGCTCGCCTCGGTCCAGACGTGGCTCGCGGTCACGTTCGGCGTCCAGTCGTTCCAGGGGACGCAGGGACTGGCGTACATCCTGTTCGGGCTCTCGATCGTCGCGTACGCGGTCGACTGGTACTTCACTCGACACTCGCGCGAGAGGGGCGAACGCGACCGCTCTCGCGACGCCGGCACCTCCGTGGTCGCGATCGTCGCCGTGCTCGCGCTCGTGTTGATGGCGACCGCGACCGCGGCGATGGTCGTCCCGGCCGGCACGCAGGAGTACGGCGTCGTGAGCGCCGAGTTCGAGTCGGAGAACCCGACCGTCATCGAGCGCGGCACGAGCCAGGAGCTGGAGTACGTCGTCCCCAACGCCGGACTGGTCCCGGTGTACGCGTACGTCACCCCGGCGAGCCCCGGCGTCGAGGTCGACCCGCAGCGGCTCAGGGTCGGAAGCCGCGGCGAGGCGTCGACGACGGTGACGCTCACGGCCCCGCCCGAGACCGGGTATTACCGACTGTTCGTCGCCGAGCACCGGTACCTCGCGGTGCTTCCGCCCGGCGTGATCGACGAGCTGTACGGCGTCCACCCGTGGGCGCCGCTCGTCGCGATCAACGGACTGCTCGGCGGCGGCATCGCCGGCCTCGGGCTCGTCCTCCTGCGCGGCGAGCCCACGCGGATACGCTCCCGCGAATCGCGCGAGAAACCCCCGCTGTATCGCCGCCTCCTCCGCCAGCTATACAGGTGACCGAATGAGCTCCTCATCCCCAGACGAAACCCGACTCCGACTCCGCGCGATACTGGACGCACAGTTCGCCGTGATCCTCGCCCTCTGTCTGATCGCGGCCGCCGTCGGCGGCGGGCTCGTCTACACGACCCACGTCGACCCCGGCACCGAGACCCGCCAGCAGACCGTCTCCTCGTTCACGGTCGAGACGGCGTACAACCACTCTGCCGAGGTGACCGAGCCGAACTCGGTGTTCGGGATCGGAACCGTCCTCGAAGAGCGGGACACGTACTTCACGCGAATCGCACCCGAGCTCGACGTCGACGTCGAGACGACGTACGCGGCCGCGTCCGCGTCGGACGTCGACGTGCGGTTCGACTCCGTGCTCGTCCTCCGCAACGTCGACGAGGAGGAGGATACCGTCTACTGGAGCGAACGGGAGACGCTGGCGACGGAGACGGTCTCGGACGTCGAGCCCGGCGAGACGGCGTCGGCGTCGCTCGCGCTCAACAGCTCGGCGGCGGACGAGACCGCGGCCGAGATCGAGGAGGAGCTCGGCGCGTCGCCGGGCGAGACGGAGCTGTTCGTCGTCACCGATGTGACGCTCGAGGGGACGATCAACGGCGAGTCGACGTCGTACGACCGTACGATCGAACTGGGCATCGACCACGGCGGCGACGTCTACACGGTCTCGGACCCCGGCCTCCAGTCGGACACTCCCGAGCGCACGGAGCCGGTGACCGTCGAGCAGAGCCACGGGCCGCTCCGGTCGATCGGCGGTCCCCTCCTCCTCGTCCTCGGGCTCCTCGGCGCCGGCGCGCTGGTCTACGCCCGCCGCGAGCACGACCTCGCGCTGACGCCCGCCGAACGCGACTACCTCTCGTACAACGACGACCGGTCCGAGTTCGCGGAGTGGATCACGACGTTCCGGCTTCCGCCCTCCGTCCACGAGCGGCCCGAGGCGGAGGCGGAGAGCCTCCGCGACCTCGTCGACTTCGCCATCGACAACGACACGGGCGTCATCGAGGACCCCGCGACGGGGGCGTACCACGCCGTGACCGGCGAGTTCGTCTACACCTACCGGCCGCCGTCGCCCCCCGCTGTCGCTCCGGAGGGCGGCGCGGCCGACACCGATCCGGACTCGGGGGACGACGACGCGCACTTGGTGGGAGACGCCCCGACCGAGACGGACGACGGCTCGGACGCCGGCGACGGTTCGGACACCGCCGCCGACGACGACTCGACCTAGGAGTCCCCGTTCGGGCGCCTCCCGAGATCGAGTCCCTGCGGACGTCCGACGAGAATCGGGGGTCGACGTCGACGGCCCCGCGGTCGGTCTCGGCGCCGTGGTCGACCGGTCAGGGAAAGTAACCTACTTGAGTGCGCACGGGCAACCATCGGTCGCAGTCCCGTGGTGTAGTGGCCAATCATAATGGCCTTTGGAGCCATTGACGGCGGTTCGAATCCGCCCGGGACTACTTTGCGCCGAACACGCTCGCGAGGCGCGAGTGTCCTCGGCGGTCCGGACCCGAGGACGGTGTCCTCCGCCGGCCGGTGACCGCTGCGAGCCGTGAGCGTCGGACACCGCCACCGTATTAGGGCATAGATGTTTTGCGGTAGACATCGAATGGCCGAGCAGCGGCCGACGACGGACGCCGGTGGCGGCGTCTCGGCCGAGAGAGACGAACACTGATGGCCCCGGACCTCACGCTCGTTACGACCGCCGTCGCGCTCCCCTTCGTCGCCGCAGCCCTCACGCCGCTTCTGTACCGCGTCCTCGGCGAACGAACCGGCTACGCGGGGGCCGTCGTCGCGGCGGTCAGCTTCGGGCTGCTGGCGACGGGGATCAACAGCTACGGCACCGTCCGAGCGCCGTGGGTCCCCGCGCTCGACGTGGGGATCCAGTTCACCGTCGACGGGTGGGGGCTCCTCTTCGCGCTCCTCGCCAGCGGTATCGGCGTCCTCGTGTTCGTGTACTCGGCGGCGTACATGCACGGCGAGGAGGGGATCGCGCGCTACTACGCGGCGCTGCTGGCGTTCATGGGGTCGATCCTCGGCGTCGCGCTCGCCTCAGACCTCGTGTTCGTCTTCCTGTTCTGGGAGCTGACGAGCCTCTGTTCGTTCGTGCTCATCGGTCACCACACCGAGGACGGCGAGTCGCGCCGCTCGGCGCGGATGGCCATGGTCGTCACCGTGGGCGGCGGCCTGTGCCTGCTCGGGGGGCTGCTCATGCTCGCGGCGGCGGCGCGGGCCCCCCTCGGCGGCGTGACCTTCGATCTGACGGCGATGATCGCGAACGACGAGGCGATGCGCGCCGCCCTCCGCGAGTCGGGGCTGTTCGTCCCGGCGCTGGGCCTGATCGTCGTCGCCGCGGCCGCCAAGTCCGCACAGGTGCCGCTCCACTTCTGGCTGCCGAACGCCATGGTCGCTCCGACGCCCGTCTCCGCGTTCCTCCACTCCGCGACGATGGTCAAGGTGGGCGTCTACTTCCTCGGCCGCGTGCGTCCCCTCCTGATGAGCCCCGAGTGGGTGTCGATCGTCGCGACCCTGGGACTGCTGACGATGGCGGTCGGGGCGCTGCTGGCGGTGGCCGCGACCGACACCAAGGAGCTGCTCGCGTACTCGACGGCGAGCCACCTCGGACTGATGGTCGCGGGGTTCGGCTTCGACATCGTCTACGGCGGCGAGGCCGGCGCGTTCCACCTGCTCAACCACGCGCTGTTCAAGGCGCCGCTGTTCCTCGTCGCGGGGATCGTGGTCCACGAGGCCGGGACCCGAAACCTCGACAACCTCGGGGGGCTCTGGCGGGAGCTCCCGGTGACGGCCGCCGTCACCGTGGTCGCCGCGTTGAGCATGGCGGGGATCCCGCCGTTCAACGGCTTCTACTCGAAGGAGCTGCTGTTCGAGGCGGCGTACGAGGTCGCTCACGAGGCCGGCGGCGTCGCCTGGCTGTATCCCGTCGTGGCGACCCTCGCGAGCGTCTTGACCGTCGTCTACTCCCTGAAGTTCCTCGCGCTCTTCTTCGGCGAGCGGCGGGCCCCGGTCGCGGACGTCCACCGACCGCCGATCGCGCTGGTCGGGCCCCCCGCCGTGCTGGCCGTCGCGGCGGTCGTCGTCAGCGTCGCGCCGCAGTTGGCGGTCGACGGCATCGTCCAGGGCGCCGTCGACGCCACCGCCACCGGCGAGGCTCGGCTCGAGGTCGGACTGCCGACTCACTTCTCGCCCCCGGTCGCGATGTCGGCCGTGGCCGTCCTCGGCGGGTTCGCCGCGTACCCGCTCCGGGACCGTCTCGCGGCGGGCATCGGACGCGGCGTCGACGCGCCGGTCCCCGTGCGGCCCACCGGGTGGTACGATTGGACCGTCTCGACCGCGGCGGAAACCGGCACCCGGTTCGGCTCGGCGGTCCATTCCGGTCTCCTCCGGACGTACGTGGGATGGGTGGCGGCGGCCGGGAGCCTGCTCGCGCTCGCCGGCTTCGCCGCAGCGGGGGCCCCCATCGAGCTCGGCGGGGTCGGCGTGCCGCTGGCGGTCGCCGTCGTGTTGGGGGTCGCGACCCTCGCCGGCGTGGCCGTGGCGACCGCGTCGTCGCACGTCGCCGGCGTGCTCACGCTGTCGATCCTCGGCTTCATGTTCGCCATCTTCTTCATCCTCGCGAGCGCGCCGGACCTGGCGCTCACGCAGCTGGTCGTCGAGACGCTCATCCTCCTCATCTTCCTGCTCGTCCTCCAGCGGCTGCCCTCGTTTTACTCCGAGGTCCGACCGCTCGCGATCGCCTGCGACGCGGGCGTTTCCCTCCTCGTGGGCGCGATGGCGTTCGTCTCGGTCCTCCTGACCGTACCCGGTCCCGACGCCGACCCGACGGGCGTCGCCGCGTACTACGCGGAGCAGGCGGTGCCGGGCGGCGGCGGCACGAACGTCGTCAACGTCATCCTCGTGGACTTCCGGGCGTTCGACACGCTGGGCGAGCTGCTGGTCGTCGCGATCGCCGCGATCGCCATCCTCGTGCTCGTGACGATGCGGACCCGCGGCGAGACGTCCGCGGCCGAGGGCGACGCGGAACCGGTTCCCGACGGAGGTGACTCGCGGTGACGACGACGATCATGCGGACGACGGCCCGGGTGACCGTTCCCATCGTGCTCGTCGTCGCGATCTCGCTGTTCCTACAGGGTCACAACCTGCCCGGCGGCGGCTTCATCGGCGGCGTCCTCACCGCGGCGGCGCTCGTCCTGATATACGTCGCCAACGACCTCGATTACCTGGAGTCGGGGGTGCTCGGCAGGGAGGTCGAACCCGGTACCAGCGTCTTCGAGAACCGCACGGTCACCGCCTACAGACGCATGTTTCTCGCCGGCCTCGTGGTCGTTCTCGGCAGCGGCGTCGCGGGGATCGTCGTCGGCGACCCGTTCTTGACCCAGGGGTACGTGCACCTCGAAGGCGTTCCGATCTACCACGAGGTCGAACTCGCGAGCGCGCTCGTGTTCGACCTGGGCGTGTACCTCGTCGTCGTCGGCAGCCTCCTGACTATCGTCTCGGTGGTGAGCGCCGAATGATCCGAGCCGGAGCGTCGCCGTCCGCCCGACGCGGAGGTGAGGAGCGATGAGCGTCGCGCTCGCGGTCGCGGTCGGCGGCCTGTTCGCCGTCGGGACGTTCCTGCTGTTACAGCGGGACCTCGTGCGGATCGTGTTGGGGGTCGCCGTCGTCTCCCAGGCGACGTTCGCCTATCTGATCGCGATGGGCGGCATCGACGAGGGAACTCGCGACCTCGTGCCCGTCCTCGAGGTCCGCGGCGGCGGAGTCCCCGAGATCGCCGACCCGGTGGTACAGGCGCTCGTCCTGACGGCGATCGTCATCAGCTTCGGAACGACCGCGCTGGCGCTCGTGCTGTCGTACCGCGCCTACGAGGAGAACGACACCATGGACGTCACGGAGTGGACGGAATGAGCGTGCTCGTGATCGCGCCGCTGATCGTCGCGCTGACGACCGTCCTGTGTACGCTCGTGCTCGGTCGGCGGCCGCGCCTCCAGCGGGCGACGAGCGTGGCCGGCGCCGTCGGCTACGTCGGAACCGTGTCCGTCGCCGTCTGGGCGCTGGTTCTCGGGCCGGCGGCCCCCGGCGCGGCGGTCTATCAGGTCGGCGACTGGCCCGCCCCGTTCGGGATCACACTCGTTTTAGACGGGCTGTCGGCGTTCATGCTGACGATCGCCGCGGGCGTCGGCATCGCTTCGATGCTGTTCTCGGTCCGGTACGTCACTCACGAGAACCAGCGCGTGTACTATCACCCGCTGTTCCACGCGCTCCTCGTGGGCGTGACCGGCGCGTTCCTCACCGGCGATCTGTTCAACCTGTTCGTCTGGTTCGAGGTGATGCTGATCGTCAGTTACGTCTTCGTCGCCTTCTACGGCACCGATCGCGCCACCGCGGCGTCGTTCCGGTACCTCGTGATGAACGTGTTCGGAAGCGCGCTCATGCTCGTCGCCGTCGGCGGCCTGTACGCCACGACGGGGACGCTCAACATGGCGGACATGGCCCGGCGACTGGCGACCCCCGACGCGTACGGCGTCGATCCCGCGCCCGTCGTCGGGCTGTCGGCGCTGCTCCTCGCGGTGTTCGCGCTGAAAGCGGGGCTCGTCCCCTTCCAGTTCTGGGTCCCGTCGGCCTACGCCGCCGCCCCGGCGCCCGTCACCGCGATGCTGGCCGGCGTCACGAAGAAGGTCGGCATATACGCGATCGTCCGCCTCTACTTCACGGTCTTCGCGGCCGCGACGGTCCCCGTCGAAATGCCGGGGATCACCGCCACGTCACCGCTGGGGTTCCTCGCCCCGGTGTTGGGAGCGATGGGAGTGGCGAGCATCGTCGTCGGCGGGGTCGGCGCCGTCGGCCAGGGCCGCCTCGTGAGCGTGTTCGCGTACTCGAGCATCGGACAGGTCGGCTTCATCGCGGTTCCCATCGCCATCGCCGCGGCGGCGGACCCCGCGGGGACGCTCCGCGGAGCCGCCGTCGCGGCGGCGCTCGTGTTCGCGCTCCACCACGCGCTCGCGAAGGGTCTTCTCTTCCTCTCGGCCGCCGCCGTCACGGACGCGACCAAGACGGATCGGCTGCGGGACCTCGGCGGCGTCGCCGGCCACTCGCCGGCGCTCTCGGGCGCCGTCTTCGTCGGCCTCCTCTCGCTGATCGGCCTCCCGCCGCTGACCGGGTTCTTCGGGAAGTTCCTCGCGTTCGACGCGGCGGTCCGGGGACTCGCCTCCGGTCCCGGCACCCTGTCGGCGCTCGCCCTGGCCGCGCTGCTCCTCGGGGCCGTTCTCACGATCCTGTACGCGACGCGGGTGTGGGTCGACGGCTTCTGGGGGCGGGAGACGGCGGCGGTCGAAGTCGCGTCCGTCGAGTCGGGGCAGGTCGCGGTCCTCGTCGCGCTCGCGGCGGCCGTCGTCCTCGTCGGCGTGGGGTTCGACCCGATCTACCGGTTCGCCGAGACGGCGGCGACCGCCGCCCTCGACGGCGAGGCCTACGTCGATGTCGTGGGGCCGAACGGGGGTGACGGCGCGTGACCCGCACGTGGCCGGTCGCCGGGTTCCTGTTCGGTCTCATCTGGGTGTTCGTCCAAGGGCCGCCGCTCGCGCCGGAACCGCTCCTCGGGTCGCTGCTGATCGGCCTCGCGGTGGGCTTCCCCACGGCCTTCGTCTTCCGACGGCTGTACGGGGAGACGGTCGACGTCCCCCGGACGATTCGCGGGATCCCGTACGCGTTGCTGTACGCGCTGACGTTCGTTCGGGAGGCGATCATCGCCAGTCTCGACGTCACGTACCGCGTGCTCGCGCCCTCCGTGCCGGTCGACTCCGAGGTGATCCTCATCCCGCTGCGCGTGCGGACCGACCTCGGCGTGACCACCATCGCCAACAGCATCACGATGACCCCCGGGTCGCTCACGCTCAACTACGACCCCGAGGAGAACGCGCTGTACGTCCACGTCATCGACGGGAGCGATCCGGAGGACATCGTCGATCCGATCCGCGACTGGGAGAACTACGCGCTCGTCATCTTCGACGAGGAGCTCTCGCCGAGCGACCCCGCGCCGAATTTCGCCGTCTACCCGCCCGAGCGGACGCATCCGAGCCTCAAACAGGCCGCCCCGGAAGTGGCGGAGGAGTCGGAGACCGGACCGCCGATCGAGGAGGGCACGGGAGGTGACGGAAATGGCCGCTGAGGGTCCCCTGTTGCTCGTCGTCGACGCCGCGATCGTCCTCGTGACGCTTCTGAACCTGCTGTGTGGCTACCGCGCGGTCCGAGGGCCGACGGTTCCCGACCGCGTGGTCGCGCTGGACGCCATCGCGACGAACGTCGTCGCGATCGCCGTCCTGTTCGCCGTCAAGACCGGGCGAGGCCTCTTCGTGATCGTCAGCCTCGTTCTCGCGATCATCGCGTTCCTCTCGACGGTCGCGGTTGCCAAGTTCATCACCGAAGGCGACATCATCGTTTCGAAGGAGTGACCACACGATGAATTACCAACACCGAGCAAAACAGGACGCTTCGACGGGCCAGCGCGTTTTCGGAGGCGACCGTCGATGATCGAATCGACGTCGATACGGACGTGGATCGCGGTCGGGTTCGTCGTCGTCGGGGCGTTCTTCCTCACGGTCGGGACGATCGGGCTGTTGAGGCTGCCGAACGTGTACAACCGGATGCACGCGACGAGCAAGCCCGCGACCATCGGCACGGTCGCGGTCTTTCTCGCCGGCTTCGTCTACTTCGGGCCCGGGGGAGCCGGCCTCTCGTCGCTCATCGGCATCGTCTTCCTGTTCCTGACGGTGCCCACGGGCGCGCACATGATCTCGCGAGCGGCGGAACAGACCGGCGTCCCGTTCCTCGGATCCGTGACGTGGCCGGGGAAATCCGACGACGAGTAGCGGCTTCCCGGCGGTCGCCGACCGGGCGCGGCCAGGATCGGTCGACGGTCCCGCCGTCACCGCGGGGTCGACCGACCGGATCTCGATCGGGAGTGACGCGTGTCGCCGCCATGTGTGTCATTTTTTAACATCCGGTTCCTGTGGTTGTGTATGGATCACGCGCAGTACCGCGATGCCGTCGTCGAGAATCGACGAAAACACGGGTTCGAACGGGTCGAGGGGGACACCGGCGGGTTCGACCCGGTGTGGCAGGCCCGCGACGAAGACGACTCGATCGGAGCGATCATCGCCCTCGCCACGGTCGTCGACGAGCCGGACCCGGACCCGGACGACATCGTCGAGACCGCAGACGCGTTCCGCGAGGTGCTCGTCGACCACGTCGACGACCGACGCGAGTCGGTGACACCGCTCGGCTACGTCGTGTTCCTCGTGTCCGACCCCGACCCGTCGCTCGTCGACGCGGCGTGCTCGTACACGGTCGCCCGCCGCCGCACGAACGTCTTCCCCGTCATTTACGACTGCGAGGGGGAGACGCTCCACCGTCACGAGGTCCCCCGGCTGAAGGGACGGGGGATCTACCGGCGACAGGCCGAGGACACGGAACGCCTGTTCGACGTGTGAGTCGCGGCCGACCCCCGAGACCGCACGCTCGGGTCAGGCGATCGGCGATCCGCCCGGCGGCGGTCGCGAGGTCGACGGGCTCTCGCAGGCGCGGTCGACGGGCTCTCGCAGGCGTGGTCGACGGGCTCTCGCAGGCGCGGTCGACGGCACCGCCAGTCACCGCGCCGAGCGCGCCGAGCGCATCCGGGGAGACGGCTGCCGGACGTTCGCTCGTCATTCCCCGCTGAGACCGGCGACGACCACGTACAGGCCGAAGGTCGCCATCACCGTCCCCCCGAGCTGCGTCCCCGCGGTCGGGAGGAACCCGACCTCTGGGTATAAAAGCGGCGCCAGCATGAACCAGCCGCCGAAGACGGTCGTCAGGACGGCCGGCGGGAGGCTCGGTTCCCCCGCCGCGCGGAGCAGCTGGAGGTTTCGGGCGGCAAAGACCAGCCCGAGGAGGCCGCTCGAACCGACGCTTCCGGCGAACGCGGGAGCGCTCCCGACCGCGAGGGGGAGCATCGCGACGCCGGCACAGGCGACGGCACAGAAAACCGTCGACGCCAACAGGAATCGAGACGGCGTTCGGTCTTGCATACGCGGACAACGGTGTTGCGTCAATTAACTTCTCCGCCGCAGACAACGGACGTAACCCGCGTCACTGACCGCTCAGACGGGGATCGGGGGTCACCGACCCCCGGTCTCGTCTCGCGTTTCGAGTGCGTTCGGTCGGGACCCGAGCCGCGAGGGGTCGACGTCAGTTGGGACCGGCCTCCACCACCCCGGTCAGTTCGTCGACCGGGAGCCGAACGAGCGCGAAGACCGTCTCCGCCGGCGCGTCGAACACGTGATAAAACGGGATCGCGAGTTCGCGGTCGGCCGGGCTCATCGAGCCGTCGGCCGACCGGTGCGTGTTCAGGTCCTCGACGGTGCCGCGGTGTTCGGGCGCGCCCCGCGCGATGACGCTCTTCCACCCCGCCTCCGTCTGGGCGGCGACGACGAACGTCGCGCGCTCCGTCGCGTCGATGAACTCTCGCTTGCGGCTCCCCGGCGCGTATCCGAGTCGGAAGTAGACGTCCGGGCCGTCCGGGTCGAAGGTGAACGCGACGGGGACGGCGTAGGACTCGTTCCCCTTCGCGAGCGAGAGGGTCCCCACCGACTGGGTTTCGAGAAACGACTCGATGGCCGCGTCGTCAAGCGCCTCTGCTGTCCGCTGAGTCATACGTCAAAGTGTGCAAGAAAAAACATAAATCCATCGCGGCCGTTGCCGGGCCCTTCTCGGTCTGTGCGTCCGGTTGAGTGTTTCCGGGGGCGACTCACCGCTCGTCTTCGGCCTCTCCGTCGCCGAGATCGACGACCGCCTGTCGCCGGAGCGCGCGTTCGAGAAACTCCCGGGGGAGCGAGGCGATATCACCGGTCTGCACTCGCCAGAAGTTCGCGTACAGCCCGTCCGCCTCGAGCAGCCCCTCGTGCGTGCCGTCCTCCACCACCCGTCCCTCGTCGAGGACGAGGATCCGGTCGGCCGTCCGGACGGTCGACAGCCGGTGCGCGATGACGAAGGTGGTCCGATCGGCGGCGAACTCGGCGAGTCGGTCCTGGATGAGCGCCTCCGTCTCGGTGTCGACCGCGGAGGTCGCCTCGTCTAACACCAGGATCGCGGGGTCTTTGAGCATCGTCCGCGCGAGCGCCAGCCGCTGACGCTGCCCGCCCGAGAGCTTCACGCCGCGCTCGCCGACCACCGTGTCGTACCCGTCTGGCAGGTTCTCGATGAACTCGTGGGCCTGCGCCCGCCGGGCGGCCCGTTCGACGTCGTCGTCGGTCGCGTCGAAGGTGCCGTAGCGGACGTTCTCCGCGACCGTGCCGAAGAAGAGGAACGGCTCTTGGCTGACGTAGCCGATCGAGCGCCGGAGGCTCCGGAGCGTCACGTCGCGGACGTCCTGTCCGTCGATCCGGACGGCGCCCTCGTCGGCGTCGTACAGGCGTGGCAGCAGCTTCAGCAGGGTCGACTTCCCGGCGCCGGTCGGCCCGACCACCCCGACGGTCGTCCCGCCCTCGACCGCGAAGTCGACGTCGGTGAGCACGGCCTCTCCCGAGTAGGCGAACCGGACGCCGTCGTAGGTCACGGCGCCCTCGTCGGCCGCGAGCGGGTCGGCGTCGGGACGGTCCCGAACCGCGGGCTCCCGCGAGAGTACGCCCTGGACCCGGCTGCCGGCGGCCTTGGCCCGCTCGTAGTCGTCGACGACGTCGCCCAGCCTGATGATCGGCCAGAGGAACTGCTGGGCGTAGATCACGAAGGTGACGAACGCCCCCGGCGTCAGCGCGCCCGTCAGCCCGAACACAGGGCGGCCGAGCACCCACAGGCCGCCGACGAGGAAGGTGACCGCGAAGCCGACGCCGGAGATGACGTTCAAGCCCGGGAAGTACGTGATACGAATCTTGATCGCCGAGAGGTTGGCGGCGAGGTACGCGTCAGAGGCCTCGGCCACCCGCTCGGTCTCGAACGGCTCGGCCCCCTCGCTCTTGATGACCTCGATGCCGCTGACGTTGTTCTCCAGCCGCGAGTTCAGGTCCCCGATCTCCTCGCGGATCGAGAGGTACCGCGGCTCGATCAGCCGGGTGAAAAGCAGGGTGAACGCCGCGAGCACCGGGATCGGCAACAGGGTCACCGCCGTCAGCGGGACGTTCAACCCGACGAGGATCAGCCCGATGCCGACGACGGTCGCGAGGATCCACAGCGTCGCGCTCAGCCCGTCCTCCAGAAACGTCTCGAGCGCGTTGACGTCGTTGTTGAGGACGCTCATCAGGTCGCCGGTGCGGTGGCTGGTGAAATAGGCGAGTTCCAGGTCCTGAAGCCCCTCGTAGGCGTCGACTCGGAGGGTGCGCTGGACGCGCTGGGCGAAGACGCTCCATCCCCAGTCCTCGATCCAAGAGGCGACCGCGCCGGCGAGGGTCGCCCCCAGGAGGATCGCGATCGAGAAGTAGAGCTGCTCGACGTCGGTCCCGGGAACGAGCCCCTCCGGCACCAACGGGAGCGCGTACGGCCGCTCGGCGAGGAAGACGGCGTCGACGGCCAGTCCGATGACGAACGCGGGGATCAGCCCGAACGCCCGGCCGACGACCGTGGCGACGGCCCCCACAACGGCGTACCGGCGGCCGGTAGCGTACTCGGTGTAGAGCCGCCAGATCGGATTGTTCGACCACGAGCCGGGCGTCTCTGACCCGCCGCCGTGCCGTCCGGGATCCGTCCCCATACCGCTACACCTGTCCTGCGTGGACCAAGAGCCTGTGCATGACCCGTCGCGCCGCTCGGTCCGCGGAGGTCGGTCGCTGAACAAGCTTCATGCGTCTATAGACATGTGTATACATACCAAGATGGAGGAACTCGACCGAGTCCGGAAGCGATTCATGAAGAGCCAGGGACTCATGGATCAGATCCGCTACGCCGCCGAGTCGTTGAGCCTGGAGTTCGACCGGTGGGGGGAACCGCACGTCGCCGGGCCCAGCCTTTACGTGTTGATCGTCGCCGAGATGAGCTTCGACGGGTTCACCGACCCGCTCGGCGCGAACAGGTGGCCGATCAATCGGTGCCAGCTCGTCAGCGACTCGCTGGACAAGTTCACCGAGGTCGCTCGCGACGTGGCGCTCACGCGGGACGGGGCGATCATCGTCACCGCGGACGGGACGATCCAGGAGCAGATGGTGCGCGTCCGCAACCCCTCGCCGGACGAGATGTCGGGAAGCGACGACATCTCTCCCGCCGACTGGATGGGGACCAAACACCTGAGCGCGCTGGAGACCTCGCTCCGCGAAGAGGTCATCTGGGCGGTCACGCTCAGCGAGGAAAACGGCCGCGTCACCACGTTTCTCGACGGCACGTATCAGGACTACCCGCGCGACGAGATCGGCGGCCGATGGCGACCCGAAGAGTGACCGCGGGGTGTCACGCTCCGCGGAAACGCGGTTCGGTCGCCCCACTCGGACCGGCGGGCCCCTCGTGAAATAACCAATTCTAGATGAATTATAAAGAATCTCATAGGTTCTGAGCCCGTTTTGAACGGTCGCACACGATTCGTGAACAGTCCCGAAACGTCCGGGGTTTCGGTTAATCCAACCAAACCCGCGCCAACGCTCTGGCCCTTATATGATGGCGGCGGTCCACGCGACGAGTATGTCCGGTGTTCCCCATGTCGAGTAAAACGTCCTCTTCGCCGATTCGGGCGCCGATGCGGATCGGGGCCAGCGTCTCGAGCGCCTGTTGGAACCGAGCGGTCGCGAGCGTTCGCGCGGTCGCCTTCTGGGCGGCGATCCTGCTTCCGGTCGCGTACGTGCCCGCCGCCTACGGAGCGATGGGCTTCGACGGGTGGAGTCCCCTGGCGCTCATCGCCCTCCACGCGGCGTGCGTCGTCGTCGGTCACAACCACGGCAGCGCCGGGAGCCAGTCATGAGCGCGACGGACACCGCCGCGGGGTCGTCCGAGTCGTCGGGGTCGAAGGCCGAGCGGCTCGCGGCGTTCCTCCGGGCGGAAGCGGCCGACGGCGAGACGTACTTCAAAGCGAAGTTCATCGCCGACGACGTGGACCTCTCGCCGAAGGAGATCGGCGCGCTGATCGTCCGGCTGCAGGACTCGATGCAGGACCTCGAGATCGAGAAGTGGTCGTACACCGGGGCGACCACGTGGCGGGTCGCACCGCGGTAGCGGATCCTCACGCGAGCGGATCGACGGCGACGTCCGCGTGACGGCACCGTCGACACGACGCGGTGAGGGCGTCCTCGCTCGACGCGACGATATTTTCATTCCCTCGCGGGGGCCTCAGCGTTTTAGTCCGCGTAGCCGTTAGGACGCGTATGAAGCGAAACGTCGGACGGATCGACGCGCTCGCCCGGATAGCCGGCGGCGTCGCGATCGCGATCCTCGCGTTCCTCGTCGCGAGCGGCAGCGTGAGCGTCCCGGTCGTCTCCGCGGTCGGTCTCGGTATCGCCGCGGCGGTACTGATCGTCGAGGGCGCGACGCGGCGGTGTCTGCTGTACCGCGCGCTGGGAATCGATCGCTGTCCGGTGGAGTGACGCGGAGCGAGCGGCGTCCACCGTACAGAACGGGCGGCATCCACCCTTCCGAACCAGCCGACACCGAGCCGGCACGGGCCGAACGCCTACGTGTCCCGGACGATCAGCAGCGGACCGGACGACTCGTCGATCACGTCGTCGGTCACGTCACCGAGAATGCGGTCGGTCAGTGAGGGCTCCGATTCGCCCACGACGAGGAGGTCGTAGTCCTCGGCGGCCCCGACGATCGCGTCCGCGACCGAGCCGCCGCGTTCCTGCCGCCAGTCGAGACGGGCCGGGTCGATCCCTTCGTCTTCGGCGAGACGGTCGCAGGCGGGGTGACGGCCGTGCTGGTGGCCACCGGTCGAACGGAAGTGCTCGCCGAAGTCGCGTCGTTCCCCCACCTGATCATGTACGGACCCATCTGCGTCGCGCTCGTCGTGATCCGCCGGCGGGACCCGGCGTGGTACGATCCCGCGTTCACCTCCCCGGGGTACCCGGCGGTTCCGATCGTGGGCGCCGTTTCGAGCTTCGCACTGATCGGGTTCATGCAGCCGCTCTCACAGCTTCTCGGAGTCGCCCTCTCGTTCGTCGCGATCGGGTGGTACCTGTTTTACGTCAGGGACGTCCGGCTCAAAGACCGGGTGTCGTGACGGCCGCGCGCCGTGCCGATACGCGCTACTCACGGCGAGCCGTCGCGGTGGTCCGGGTCCGTGCGACGACGCTCCACCGGCTCAGTCGCCGGATCCCGTCCTCGCGGCGTCCGAGAGCGGCGGCTCCACCTCGAGGAGGTCTGCGCTCGCGTCCCAGAAGCGGCGGGCGGCCGCCGTGTCCGCCGCCGCGCGCGACGGCCGCGTCGGCCGTTGGTCGGCGAAGTACCGGCCCGAGACGTCGGCCGTCCGAGGCGACACGGCGGGGACGAGCAGTTCGGCGGCGCCGTCCGCGACGCTCGTGACGACGGGCAGGGCGTCGAGCGCCCGCAGGACGCGCGGCAGCGGTCCCGGGAGAAAGCGACTGAACCCGCTGCCCGGGATCGCACCGGGGTGGACGCTGTTCGAGACGACGTCGCGACCGGCCGCGTCCAGGCGGGCGGCGAGCTCGTTCGCGAACAGGACGTTCGCGAGCTTCGAGTGCCCGTACGCCCACGTCGCGGAGTACCCCTCGACCGTCCGTACGCTGGTCAGGTCGAGCTCCGTCCCCCGGTGGGCGGCCGACGCCGTCGTCACGACCCGAGCGCCGTCGGCGAGGTGATCGAGCAGTTCGGCCGTCAGCAGATACGGACTGAGGTGATTCACGTGGAAGGTGTACTCGACGCCGAGGGCGGTCAGTCGTCCCTTCCGGAAGAAGCCGCCGGCGTTGTTGACCAGCAGGTCGAGCCCGTCCGTCTCCCGGCGAACGCTCGCGGCGAGCTCCCGTACCGAACCGGGGTCCGCGAAGTCCGCCCGGATGAACCGGCCGTGCGCGCCGACCGCCTCGAGCTCGTCGACGACGGTCGCTCCGGCCTCGCGGTCGCGACCGTGCACGACGACGTCGGCGCCGAGCCGACCGAGCGCGAGCGCCGCGGCCCGTCCGATACCGCTCGTCGATCCGGTCACCAGCGCCTGGAGGCCCGTGCAGTCGACGTCTTCGACGCCCGCGATGGTCTCCGGTTGCTTCGTCATGCCGCGTGTTAGTCCCGAGCGGACTTGATACCCACTGGCGTTCACCGGCGTCTCGCCCCCGATGCTCGCGACGGAGCGTCTGCCGTGGGCCGCCGCCGTCACCGCGAGCCGGTGCGAGCCACCGCCGGCCGAGTCGGTTTCGATCTCGGAGGCTACCACGAGATCCGCTCGCGGTCCTTCCAGAGTCGCCCGGCCGGGCTTCCCGGCGCGAACCGCGCGAGCCACACCGGCGTCTCGGCCCCCTTCGACGGCGACCGGGGTGCGCCCTCCCCGCCCATGTCCGTTCGGACCCACCCCGGGGAGACCGCGTTCGCGATGAGCCCCCGGTCGCCGTACTCGGCGTCGAGGTACGCCGTCAGCCCGCCGACGCCGACCTTCGAGAGCCGGTAGGCCGGGTACCGACCGCCCATCTGGCCCTCGGTGAACCGTCCGAGGCCCGACGAGAGGGTGACGACGCGCCCTCCGGGCTCGTCCAGAAGCAGCGGTATCGCGTGTTTGGTCACGAGAACCGGCCCGCGGAGGTTCACGGCCATCGCGCGGTCGAACTCGCCGATCTCCATCTCGTGGAGCGGCCCCGACCGGGGGAAGACTCCCGCGTTGTTCACCAAGACGTCGAGCGAGCCCCGTTCGCGCTCGATCCGTTCGACGGCCGCCCGGGCGTCGTCGGCTTCGGTCACGTCCAATCGGACCGCGTGCTGGTCGGGCGCGGTGACGTCGTCCGGATCCCGCGCGCCGGCGTACACGGTCGCTCCGAGCTCGACGAGCTCCGCGGCGATCTCGGCGCCGATCCCGCGCGTCGCCCCCGTGACCAGGGCCACGTCGTCCGCGAGATCCGCCTTGAGATCGACCGTCGGAGGCGCGTTCGCCATATCGACCGTTCGGCCGCCCCGCACATAGAAGCCCGGGGCCGACAGCACATCCGAGACGCGTCCGGTCCACTGCGGCGGCTCGTCGAAATCCATCCGTCGGAGGGACTCCCGTCCGAACCGTGGCCTCGTGATCGTCGGTCGTCGGTCGTGACCGTCAGTCGTCGGGCGGCCGTCGCCCCGCCGGTCCTCAACGCCGCGGACGGGACAGCGCGCTCGGCGGTCGCACGCGGGGCGCGCCGGCTCTGGGTAGACACGTGCTAACTCTTGGCAGAATTTATGTCCCAGTGCGCGTATACGGGACGTATGGATTCGGAGCTTCGGCCCTTACTGGGCATGGAGATGGAGGAGTCCGCGATCGACGACCTGCTGACCGAGATGGGCGTCGGCGTCCTGTCGATGAGCGCCGACGGGGTACCGTACGGCGTTCCGTTGTCGTTCGGGTACGACGGTACCGACAGGCTCTACTTCGTGTTTCTCGGTGCGACCGCCGACCTGCGGAAGGAGACGTACGCCGACCAGTCGGACGTCGCGAGCTTCACGACGTTCGCCGTCGATCCCGACGGAGCGTGGCGGAGCGTGGTCGTCGCCGGACCGCTCGACCGGATTTCCCCCGGAGACTGGGACGCCGCCCGCGAGGCGATGCTCGACAACGCGTATCGATCGAAGCTCCTCGCCGAACACGAACTCCAGGAGAACCCGAACGTCTGGGCGCTCGAGGTCGCGGAGCGCTCCGGGCGCGCGGTCGGTCAGTGAGTCCCGGTCCTCGCCGTTCGGTCCCCCCGGTTCGACCCCGTGCAGCCGAGGTTCCTACTCGACGGTTTCCCGACCGGCAACGGTCTCCATTCCCAGCTCGTACAGGGTGAACCCGACGTTCTCGATCGCCTCGTCGAACAGCCGAAACGGCTGGAACCACTCGTTGAGCGTTTTCTCGTCGACGTCCCCTTCCCACTCCCGGAGCGGACCGCGAACGTGAATACTCCACGACTCGGTCGTCGAGGCCTCGTAGCACACGAACGTGGCGGTCTCGGTCGTTTCGATGAACCGCCCCTTCTCGCTGTCGTCGTCGTGCTCGCTCATCCGAAGCAGGAATCGGTCGCCGTCGTAGTGATAGCTCAGCGGGACGGTGTACGCGTCGTTGTCGTCCGCCAGTCCGAGGACGCCGTGCTCGCCCGCTCGCAGGTACTCGTCGACGTCGGACTCGGACATTCCGCTGGTGTACACGTACTCTGCGTGTTCCATACGACCTCCACGTGACGGAGGGACAAATAGACACCCCGCCTGTCAGCCAACGACCACGAACGAACCCGCGGACCTGCCGCCGGGTATTCCGTTCTACTCGCTCTCGTTCCACGGGAGCGGCTCCGTACACCAGTGACAGAAGTCGAGTTCGGCGTCGGTCTCCTTCCCGCAGTTCGGGCACTCGACCTGCAGCGTCTCGTCGTCCTCGCTGGTGATCTCGGTCACCGGCGAGCCGGCGACGGGTCCCTCGTCGTCGGCGCTCGCGGCGCGGCGCCGGACCGCCTCCGCGGTCGCGTCGACCCGGTTCCGCTCGGCGACGTCCGCCCGTCCGACGACGTAGGCGTCGATCGAGGACAGCACGTACAAGAGGGCGACCGGAAGCGTCACCTCGGTCGGGAGCGCGGCGGCGGCGTCCGCGGCCTCGGCCGGCGTCAGGACCGAACTGCCCGCGTCGACGTCGTAAAACGCGAGCAGCGCCACGCCGCCGCCGACGATCGTGAGGTGCCACAGCAGCGCCCGGCCCCAGCGGCGCAAGACGAGGTGCCCGAGCCCCGGGAACACCAGCGCCAGGACGGCGGCGAGGACGGGACGCAACTGGTCTCGCATACGAGCCGGGTTTGGGTGGGGACTATTTACCGCCTGCGGTGTCGTCGCTCGCTCCGGCGCGGATAACAACCGTTAATCGACGCCCGGTCGTCCGGTTCGCCATGAGCAGGGCGACCGCCTTCGTTCCCGGGCACGTCACCGCCTTCTTCAGCGCGCACCCGGCCGAGCGTCCCGCGGCCGCCGGGTCGCGCGGGGCCGGCCTCACCCTCACCGACGGGGTGACCGTCCGGGTGTCGGCGGCGGACCGGGCCGAGAGCGCGAGCGGCGCGACCGACGCTTCACGCGAGACCGACGGGTCCCACACGATCGACGGGCCCCACACCATCGACGGGTCCCACACGATCGACGGCGACCCGGGGACGATCGGCGCGGTCGAGGACGTGGTCGCGGAACTGGGCTGTGAGGGCGCCGACGTCGCGGTCAAGACCGACCTCCCGATCGGGGCCGGCTTCGGCGTCTCCGGCGCCGCGGCGCTCGGCGCGGCCCTCGCGGCCAACGACGCCCTCGACCGCGGGCGCTCCGAGAACGAGCTGGTCCGGATCGCCCACGAGGCGGAGGTGGGTCGCGGCACCGGCCTCGGCGACGTGGTCGCGCAGGCCCGCGGCGGCGTCCCGATCCGAGTGGAGCCCGGCGCGCCGGGGGTCGGCGCGCTCGACGGGATCCCCGCCGCCGCCCGCGTCGAGTACGTCACCTTCGGCGAGCTGTCGACCGAGGCGGTCTTGGGCGGCGACACGACCGCCCTCTCGGCCGCCGGGGAGGACGCGCTCGCCCGCCTCCGCGCGGACCCGCGGCTCCCGACCCTGATGGACGCGGCCCGCGAGTTCGCCCGCGAGGCGGACCTCCTCGTCCCCGAGGTCGCCGAGGCGATCGCGGCGGTCGGCGAGGAGGACGACGCCGCGGGCCGGGAGCCCGACGACCACGGTGCCGCCATGGCGATGCTCGGCCGCACCGTCTTCGCGCTCGGCACTGGGCTCTCCGACGCGGGCTACGACCCCGACGCCTGCCGGATCGACGCCGCGGGGGCGCGGGTCATCAGCGAGTAATATTTATATTGTATTACTAAGAACGTATTACTAGGTATGCCCCGAGTCACTACGAAGGGACAGGTCACGATCCCGAAAGAAATTCGAGACGCCCTCGGGATCGAGCCCGGAGACGAGGTGGACTTCGAGCGAGTCGGCTCCGGGTATCGGCTCCGGAAGCGGGCCCCGACTACCGAGGACGGCGAGGACCCCTTCGAGAAGTACCGTGGCAGCGCGGACAGCGACGAGACGATGTCGGAGCGGATGCGTCGGCTCCGCGGTGAGTATCCCCGCGAGGCGGACGAATTGCCTTCCGCCGACGAACGGTCCGGAGACGAGAAGACGGGGAACGATCTGTGACGACGGCCGTCGACACGAACGCGTTCCTCGCGCTGCTTTACAACGACGAGTACGCCGACGCCAGCGAGGCGGCCCTCAGGCACGCGTACCGAGAGGGAGCGCTGGTCGTCACGCCGATCGTGTACGCCGAGCTCGCGGCGGACGGCCGGTTCGACTCCGCTGCCGACTTGGATCGGTTCCTCGCGGATTTCAGCGTCGGAGTCGCCGATCCGTCGCGTGAGGCGCGGTTCGTCGCCGGCGATCGGTTCCGCGAATACGTGGACCGCAGACCGGACGGCGTCCAGTGTCCTTCGTGTGGCGAAAAACGATCTATCGACTGCGAGGAGTGCGGCGAGTCGCTCTCGCCGAGACAGCACATCGCCGCGGATTTCCTCATCGGCGCGCACGCCGCCGTCGACTGCGACGGCGTGGTCAGTTTCGACGAGGGGTTCTACTCGACGTACTTCCCGTCGCTGACCGTGTTCCCCGCGTGACCGGCTACCCGCTTGCGCCGGGAAACAGATCTCTTGACATCCTCCCCGCGCTGAAGCGCGAGGCTTTCTCCTCGATTCTCCGTAAGTCCGAGTGTACGCGGGGATCGATCGGCGCTTCGTGGTTCTGGGCCGCGGACGGATCGGCCGCGATCCGGTCTCGGGCCCGTTGCCACTCCTCGTGGCGACACAGGACGTTCACCGGAACTCCGTCGAGTTCCAACACCGACGTGATCGCCGCCCGGTGGAACCCCTCGCACAGTTGGACTTCTCTGCTCCGTCCGATCGCGACGACCGGTTCGAGCCGGTGGACGTATGCCCCCTCGAAGGGGTTCTCGGTCGATGCCGGCTCGTGGTCAGCCTCGGTGTTCGGGCGATACCCTTCCTCCTCGATCGACCGGATCAGGTCGTCGAGGTACGCGAGGCGGACCCGTCGATACTCGTCGATGCTCTCGTAGCCGCGCACGCGAGAGCCGGCCGCGAACCGCTCTTTCGCGCGACGGTACGGGGGCGTCTCCTCCCACGGGTCACCCTCCTCGTACCGCTGCCGAATCGACCGATACACCGCTGTCTCGCGGAGCGGCTCCTTCCCGTTGATATCCCAGTTGCCGCCCTCGACGCGGCCGATACCTCGACCGAGGCGAAGCCTCCCGTTGTGGTGTCTCAGGTTCGTCGGGTCGACTCGTCTCGTCGCCCACGGGTCCGCCGGCGCCCGGTACCGCTGGTCGTTCGCGAACGCGTGCCAACGGGTGTAGTAGCGGAGTCGGTCGAGGTCCATCGGACGAGCGGCCTCAGGTCGGGCGTCCCGCCAGTTAACCGATCGCCTCGCAGGTGCGGAACACGGGGCCTGCCACGACCGCCGACGAACAAAGCTTTACCGCGTCGACCGCCTATCTCCGGCAAATGGTACTCGACGACCTCGGTACGTCCCTCCGGAGCAGCCTCGACAAGCTCCAGGGGAAGTCCCGACTCTCCGAGAGCGACGTCGAGGAGATCGTCAAGGAGATCCAGCGCTCGCTCCTCTCCGCCGACGTCGACGTCTCCCTCGTCATGGAGCTGTCGAACTCGATCAAGTCCCGGGCCCTCGAAGAGGAGCCGCCGGGCGGCACCACGGCGAAGGACCACGTCCTCAAGATCGTCTACGAGGAGATGGTCGACCTGGTCGGGGACTCCACGGAGCTCCCCCTGGAGAACCAGACGATCCTCCTCGCCGGCCTCCAGGGGTCGGGGAAGACCACCTCCGCCGCGAAGATGGCGTGGTGGTTCTCGAAGAAGGGGCTCCGCCCCGCCGTCATCCAGACGGACACCTTCCGGCCCGGCGCGTACGACCAGGCCAAGCAGATGTGCGAGCGCGCGGAGGTCGAGTTCTTCGGCGACCCCGACAGCGACGACCCCGTCGACATCGCGCGGAGGGGATTAGCGAAGACCGAAGGCGCCGACGTCCACATCGTCGACACCGCCGGGCGCCACGCGCTCGAAGACGACCTCATCGCGGAGATCGAGGAGATCGAGCGCGCCGTCGACCCCGACCGCTCGCTGCTCGTGTTGGACGCCGCGATCGGGCAGGGCGCGAAGGAGCAGGCCCGCCAGTTCGAGGAGTCGATCGGCATCGAGGGCGTGATGATCACCAAGCTCGACGGGACCGCGAAGGGCGGGGGCGCCCTGACGGCGGTCAACGAGACCGACTCGTCCATCGCCTTCCTCGGGACCGGCGAGACCGTCCAGGACATCGAGCGGTTCGAGCCCTCCGGGTTCATCTCGCGGCTGCTGGGCATGGGCGACCTCAAGCAGCTCTCCGAGCGCGTCGAGCGCGCCATGCAGGAGGCCCAGGAGGAGGACGAGGACTGGGACCCCGAGGACATGCTGAAAGGGGAGTTCACCCTGAAGGACATGAAAAAGCAGATGGACGCGATGAACCGGATGGGCCCCCTCGATCAGGTGATGGACATGATCCCCGGCATGGGCGGCGGGATGATGGACCAGCTCCCGGACGACGCGATGGACGTCACCCAGGACCGGATGCGCAAGTTCGAGCGCATCATGGACTCGATGACCGAGGAGGAGCTGACGAACCCCCGCGTCGTCGGTCAGTCGCGCACCGAGCGGATCGCCCGCGGCTCCGGCACCGACGAGGAGACGGTCCGGCAGCTCTTAGAGCAACACTCCATGATGGAACAGACGATCAGCCAGTTCCAGGGCATGGGCGAGGGCGACATGCAGCGCATGATGAAGAAGATGGGCGGCGACGGCGGCGGCCTCGGCGACATGATGGGCGGCGGCAAGGGACCGCTCTGAACGACAGGGGGATCTCACCGACGCTTTTGAGGGCCGCCTCCGAACTCGCGGCATGGTCCGCCCCTCCGACGGCCCTTCAGTCGATGACCCGCCGGCCGACGGGCCGTCTCCCCGCGGGTCGCTCCTCGACCGCACCCTCGCACACGTCGAGCGGCTTCTCCCGCTCGCGCTCGTTCCCCTCGTCACCGCGCTGCTCAACGTCGACGACCTGACAGCCACGGCGGAGACCGACTCGGTGGTCTCCGTCAGCGCGTCGTTCCCCGTCTATCGGTACGACCTCTGGAGCATTATCGACTCGCCCGGTGACGGCGGCGCGTCGGCCGCGGTCCCCCTCGACTCGGTGGGGTCGCTCGCGCTCGTCGCCCCCCTTCTGGCCGCGTACGTCGTCGTCTCGGGGGCACTGAGCGCGGGGTACTTCGGGAGCATCGCGGAGGGGGTCACGACCGGTCGCTTCGACTTCGTCGCCAACGTCAGACGATTCGCCGTCCGGTTTATCGCGCTGGAGGCGCTCGTCGTCGCCGCGGTCCTCGTCGTCTTCGTGCCGCTGGCCGCGTTCCCGCCGCTGTTCGTGGTCGCCGTGATCGCCCTCCTCGTCCTCTCGTACCTGTTCTTCCCGACGGTGTACGTCCTGGTGCTGGAGGACCGCGGGATCGACTCCGCGATTCGGCGAGCGTACGGCCTCGTCGAGCGACACCGACCGCTGTGGTTCTTCCTCGCGCTCGCGGCGGTGACGGCGCTCTGTTCGGTCCCGCTGAGCGCGCTCGCCTACGCCGGCCCCGTGCCCGCGGTCGTCGCGGCGGTGATCGCGGCACCGGTCGGCCTCACGTTCAACGTCGCGACCGCGCTGAAGGTCGCCGCGATGGGCGACGTCGACGTGGCGCGCTGAACTCCGCTCGGGGCCTTCACGACGCTTATACGTGCCACCGGACTACGTTCGTTCGATGAACCTCGGCCGAGTCAGGGAGTACGAGGTGCTCGCGCTGACCGCCCTGATCTGGTTTCTCGGGAAGTTCGTTCGGTACGCGTTCCCGCCGCTCTTCGAGCCGTTGCAAGCGAGCTACGGCGTGAGCAACGCCGCCGTCGGCGCCGCGTTCTCGGGATTCATGGCCGTCTACGCGCTGATGCAGTTCCCGAGCGGAACGGTCGCCGACCGCGTCGGTGCGGTCCGGGTGATCACGGCGGGAGCGGCCGTCGCGGGCCTCGGGTCGCTCGCGGTGCTGCTCGACGCGCCGTTCGTCGCGCTCGCCGGCGCGATGCTCGTCATCGGCGCGGGGACGGGCGTGCACAAAACGGTCGCGATCCGGCTGCTCGCACGTGTGTATCCGGCTCGAACCGGACGCGCGCTGGGCGTTCTCGACACCGTCGGCGCGTTCGGCGGGGTGGTCGCGCCCGCGGCAGTGGTGCTGTTCGTCTCCCCGCCCCCCGGGCTCGCGACCCTGCTCTCCCGGTTGCCGGGCGCGAACTGGCGCGCGCTCTTCGTCGTCACCGGCCTCGTCGCGCTCGCGCTCGCCGCGGCCTTCCTCGTTCGCGTTCCGGGGCGGCTCCCGGCCGACGCCGACCGCGGCCCGGAGCGCGAGGGCCCGGAACCGAGCGCCCGCGACTACCTCGCGCTGTTCGAAGACCGGCGGATCACGGCGTTCGTCTTCGTGACGATCGCCTTCTCGTTCGCGTACAACGGGACGGTCGCGTTCCTCCCGCTGTACCTCGCCGAAGTGGCGGGCCTCTCTACGACGACCGCGAGCCTGCTGTACTCCGCGCTGTTCGCGGTCACGTTCGTCCAGCTCGTCTCCGGTGACCTCTCGGACCGACTCGGTCGGTTCCCGGTAATGGTCGCCGCGCTCGGACTCGCGGCGGCGGCCCTCGTCGGAATCGTCGCGCTCGCGGGATCGGGCGCGGTCGTCCTCGGTGTGCTCGTCGTCGCGCTGGGGGTCGGGTCCCACGGGCTCCGCCCCGTCCGCGCCGCATATCTCGTCGAGGCCCTCCCCGAGCGGCTGGCCGGCGGCGGTCTCGGCGTCGTCCGGACGCTGACCATGAGCGCCGGCGCGGTCGCGCCCGTGTTCGTCGGCGCGCTCGCCGATGCCGCCGGATTCCGCCCCGCGTTCGCGCTGCTCGCCGGCTCGGTGGGCGCGGCGGCCCTCGTGGCCGCCGGACTGTGGGCGACGGCGTAGCTCGGGCCTGAGCCGCCCGCCCGTCCGTCCTCACTCCGCCGACGAACCGGGGTCGAACGCCTCGGAGTCGCCTCTGTCCGGGTCGAACTCGTGGTCACGGAGTCGGTCCGCGTCGACCGCGCGGAGCACGGACTCGTCCGTCGCCTCCAACACGACCGGCGGCGCGACCCCGGCGTCGGCCGCCTCGATCCACCGGCCGACGCAGAGACACCAGCGGTCGCCCGGCTCCAGTCCGGGGAAGTCGAACTCCGGCCGCGGGGTGATCAGGTCGTTACCGCGCTCGCGGCTGTACCTCAGGAACTCCGCCGTCACGACCGCACAGAGGGTGTGCTCGCCCGCGTCGCCCTCGACGTCGCGGCAGCGGCCGTCGCGGAGATACCCCGTGACGGGGTCGTGGCCGCAGGCGGCCAACTCGCCGCCGAACACGTTGCGGTCGTCCTCGCTCTCGTCGATGGACACGTCCCCCGTTCGAGCCTGGACATCTTATCTGTGGCGCCGGAACCGCTCCCGACATCGGACGTGCCCTCGGCGAGGGTGACTTCGCCGCCGACCGCCCGTCGACGGATCGGTGCGTCTATCCGACGGCCCGCTCATCCGGTGGCATGGCCGAACGCTGGCTGTACGGCTGGGGGCTCGGATCGGTCGCGCTCGGCGGCGCGTCGCTCGTCGTCCCGCTGTACGTCGTCGAACTCGGCGGGGGACCGGTCGCCCTCGGCGTGCTCGCCGCGGTCGCCGCCGTCGTCGGGGTCCCCGCCGCGCTGGGCGCCGGGCGGTTCGCCGACCGGACCGGGAAGCGCCGCGCGGTCGTGCTCGCGATGCTGGCGCTCGTCGCGGTCGGAATCGCCGTGATCCCGCTCACCGACCGGGTGAGGCCGGTGATCGTCGCGAACGGCGTGATCTGGTTCGCGTTCGCGGCGGCCACCCCCGTCCTGACGCTGCTCGCGGTCGCCGACGTCCCGGAGAGCACCTGGAGCGAACGGATCGCGCTGTTGAACCAGTACCAGGGCGTCGGCTGGGCGCTCGGACTGCTGCTCGGCGCGGTCTGGACGAGCGTCGGCGGGCGGGTCCTCCCGACCGGGACCCTGATCCGGTGGCTGTTCGTCCCGCTCGTCGCCGTCGCGGTGCTCGGTCTCGCCCTCGGGGCCCGCACGCTGCCCGCGGATCCGGGTCCCAGCGGCGACGGGGAGGTGTCGGGGACTCGGCTCCGACGCGCGATCCGTGCGGCCGACCGGTTCAGCGTCCGGAGCGCCACGTTCCCGTTCACCGTCGGGCGAGCCGACTTCCGCGGGCTCCACCCCCGTCGGTTCGCCGAGCGGTTCACGCCGGTCCTCGCGCTGTACTTCGCCGCCGTCTTCTGTTTCTTCGCCGGGTTCGCCGCCTTCTTCGCGCCGCTGCCGGCGTTCCTGACCGCGGTCGGGTTCGACTCAGACGGCGTGTTCGCGCTGTACCTGATAAACGGGCTCGCCGCCGCCGCCCTCTTCGGCACCGCGGGACGGCTGACCGCCGACCGCGACGTCGCCCTCCTGCAGATCGCCTCGCTCTCGACGCGCGCGGTCGCGCTCCCCGCGGTCGCGCTCGTCGGCGCGGCATGGGGCGCGACGGCGCTCGGCTTCGGTGCCGCCGCCCCGGTCTTCGCCGTGATCGGACTGACGTGGGCGGTGATCGCGGTGACCGGGGGGACGCTCGTCGCCCGGTTCGCCCCGCTGTCGATCCGCGGGGAGGCGCTCGGCACGTACGCCGCGCTCGGCGCGCTGGCCGGCGGGGTGGGCAGCCTGGCCGGCGGGTGGCTCGCCGAGCTGAGCTACGCCCTCGCCTTCGGCGCCGCGGGCGCACTGGTGCTCCTCGGGGCGGCGATCGTCTTCCTCGTCCGGCGACACACGGTCGTAGAGACGCCGTTCCGCGGCTAGGGGACGCGGCGAGCCGGGCGACACCGACCGGCGGGCAGTATAAGGAGCGCCCGACCGAAGCCCGAGCAAATGAGCCGGAACGACGAGGTCGCCACCCTCCTAGAGGAGTTCGCCGACCTGCTCGAGGCGACCGGAGTCGAGTACAAGCCGACCGCGTACCGCCGCGCCGCCGAGAACGTCCGCGAGCACACCGCGCCGATCGAGAACCTCGCGGGCGAGGGGGAGGAGACCGTCGCCGAGATCGACCGCGTCGGCGACGCGATCGCCTCGAAGATCGTCGAGTACTTCGAAACCGGCGAGATCGAGGAGCTGACGGAGCTTCGCGAGGAGCTTCCGGCCGACATGGCGGCGCTCACGGCGGTCGAGGGCGTCGGCCCGAAGACGGTCGGGAGCCTCTACGAGGCGCTCGGGATCACCACGCTCGACGAGCTGGAAGCGGCCGCGGAGGCGGGCGAGATCCGGGACGTCTCCGGGTTCGGCGCGAAGACGGAGGAGAACATCCTGCAGAACATCCCGTTCGCCCGCGAGGCGCGGAAGCGGACTCGACTGGGCGACGCCAGGCCCGTCGCCGACGCGGCGCTCGCGTACCTCTCCGACCTCGACGCGGCCGAGTCGGTCGAGGTGTGCGGGTCGATCCGTCGCTGGAAGGACACCATCGGCGACATCGACCTGCTCGTCGCCAGCGACGCGACCGGGCCGGTCCTCGAGGCGTTCACCGACTGGCCCGAGGCGGACGCGACGATCGAGGCCGGAACCGGGAAGGCGAGCGTCCGCGCGGACGGGACGCGAGTCGACCTCAGGATCGTCGATCCGGCGGAGTTCGGCGCCGCGCTCCAGTACTTCACCGGCTCGCGCGCCCACAACGTCGCGGTGCGCAACCGCGCGATCGACCGCGAGCTCAAGCTCAACGAGTACGGCCTGTTCGACGTCAGCGACGTCGACGGCGCGGACGCCGGAGCAGACGCGGACGTCGCGGACGTCGCGGACGACGACGCCGACGGAGCCGACGCCGACGGCCAGCGCGTCGGCGAGCGCGTCGCCGGGGAGACCGAGGCCGGGGTCTACGAGGCGCTCGGCATGGACCTGATTCCGCCCGAGCTCCGCGAGAACAACGGCGAGGTCGAGGCGGCCGCGACGGGCGGGCTCCCCGACCTCGTCGCGCCGGACGAGCTGCGCGGCGACCTCCACACGCACACCGACTGGTCGGACGGCGGGTTCGCGATCGCGGAGATGATCGCGGCGGCCGCCGAGCGCGGCTACGACTACCACGTCGTCACCGACCACGCCGCCGGGCCGGGGGTCTTCGGTAACACCGGGCTCGACGAGGCCGAGATCGCGGAGCAGGCCGAGGCGGTCGCGGAGGCGGCCGACGAGGTCGACGGCGCCGCCATGGCAGGCGAGGGGGTCGACGCCGATATCGAGGTGTTCCACGGGATCGAGGCGAACATCGACGCCGAGGGCGCGATCACCACCGACGACGCGACGCTCGCCGACCTCGATCTGGTCGTCGCCTCGCCCCACTCGGCGCTCGGACAGGCCGACGAGGCCGCGACGGAGCGGCTGGTCCGCGCGGTCGAACACCCCCACGTCGACGTCTTAGGCCACCCGACCGGCCGGATCATCAACAGCCGCCCGGGCATTGCTCCCGATATCGAGGCCGTCGTCGCGGCCGCGGTCGACGCCGACACCGCGATCGAGGTGAACGCGAATCCGGCCCGTCTCGACGCCGACGGCGACACCGTGCGCGCCGCGGTCGGCGCGGGCGCGACGATCGCCGTCAACACCGACGCGCACTCGCCTCGCGAGCTCGACAACGCGCGGTACGGCGTCCACACCGCCCGGCGCGGCTGGGCCGAGACCGCCGACGTGCTCAACGCGCGCTCGGCGGACGACCTCCGAGCGTTCCTCGACGACTGATGTCGACCGGCGACGGCGGGGACGCGGGAGGGGAGTCGACCGGCGACCCCGACCCGCCGCGCGTCCTCCTCGACGCGATGTGCGGGAAGCTCGCGACGTACCTCCGGATGTGCGGGTACGACGCGGCGTACGCGCTCGACCGCGGGGTCGAGGCCGACGACCGGGTCCTGTCGATCGCGGACGCCGAGGACCGGATCCTCATCACCCGGGACCGCCGGCTCGCCGCGCGCGCCGACGACGCCCTCTGCCTGACCGAGCGCGACGTGCTCGACCAGCTCCGCGAGGTCGCCGCGGCGGGGCTTCCGGTGGAACTCGCCGCGGAGCCGACGCGCTGCGGCGCCTGCAACGGCCCGGTCGAACGGGTCGGCCCCGCGGGGACCGATATCGATCCCGACGACCGCCCGGAGTACGTCCCCGACGACGTGGGCGCGTCGCCGGCGGGCGACGCGACGGACGAGATGACGGGCGGCAGTCCCGACGCCGACCCGCGCCCCGCGTGGCGCTGTCGCGACTGCGGGCAGTGGTTCTGGAAGGGCGGGCACTGGGCGTCGGTCGCGTCGCGCCTCGACGACCTCTGAACCGCGACCCGCGGGAGACCCCGCGACTCCGAGCGTAACTGGCTTGCCCGCGACCCGCGTACGGGTCGGTAATGAACCGCGAGCAGGCGGTCGACCGGCTGGCGACGCTCGTCGACCGGGTCGAGGACGAGACGATGCCGGTCCCCGTCCGCGAGGTGTGGGCGTTCGGCGACGTGGCGCTCGGGCTCGACCCCGTCGAGCGACTCGACGTGTACCTTACGAAGGACGTGATCATGGGCGGCGATAGCGAGGCGGCCGCCGCGTTCGAGGACGAGTACGGCGTGAAGGGGGTCGGCACCTCCGTGCGCGCCGAGTGGGCGGAGGCGCACCCGGACCGCGTGCGCGCGAGCGACAACGGGTACGCCGCCCCCGAGCAGTGCCTCGCGGCCGAGCTCGTCGACGACGACGAGCCGATCCACCTCGAAGTGTGCAACGCGAGCTTCGAGGACAACGTGCGTCAGCGCCTGAAGGGGGCGCTGGCCCGAGACGCGTACGAGGAGGTGCTCGACCCGCGCGGCGTCTGCCTGTGGGTCGACGGCACCCGCGACGGGGAGGCGTTCGACCGGCTCCGGGAGGCCTCCCTCGCGATGCCGACGCTCCCGGCCGCGCTGGGGATGCTCGGCGCCGACGAGGACGTGGCGCGCGAGGCCGCGGAGGTGCTCAAACGGCAGCGGGCCGCACAGGAGGGGGCGTCGGTGCGCGGCGACATGGTGTAGCCGCCGCCCGCGCCGGTGGCCGTCGGTCGCCCGCGGTTGGCCGCCACCGGACCGCTTTTTGACCGGTTCGCCGTGTGGACGGTATGCCCACGCCCACCGACCGCGTCCGGCGCGCGGAGCGCTCGCGAATCCGCGTGATGTTCGACCTCGCACAGCGTCACGACGGCGACCTCGTCCGACTGGAGGTCGGCGAGCCCGACTTCGACACGCCCGGGCACGTGATCGACGCGGCCGCGAGCGCCGCCCGCGGCGGCGCGACGCACTACACCTCGAACGCGGGACTCCCCGAGTGCCGGCGGGCCGTCAGCGACACGCTCGCGGGCGAGTACGGCGTCGAGCACGACCCGGACGAGATCGTCGTCACCGTCGGCGGGATGGAGGCGCTCCACCTCGCGGTCCTCGCGACGGTGTCGCCCGGCGAGGAGCTGCTCGTTCCGGGCCCGACGTGGCCCAACTACGAGACGCAGGCGACGCTCGCGGACGGGACCTTCCGCGAGGTGCCCATGCCGGCCGAGACGGGGTTCGCCCTCGACGCCGACCGCGTGATCGACGCGATGAGCGACGACACCGCGGCGATCGTGCTCACGACGCCGTCGAACCCGACCGGTCGCGTCTTCGACCCCGACGAGTGCCGGGCGGTCGTGGAGGCCGCGGCCGACTACGACGCCTACGTGATCGCCGACGAGGTCTACCTCGGGCTCACCTACGACGGTCCGGCCGAGGGGATCGCCGCGTACACCGGCCACCCGGACCACCTGCTGACGGTCGGCTCCTGCTCGAAGGCGTACGCCATGACCGGCTGGCGCCTCGGCTGGCTCGCGGGCGATCGTCACCTGATCGACGAGGTGGTGACGATACACGAGTCGACCACCGCCTGCGCGTCGAGCGTCGCGCAGCACGCCGCGATCGCCGCCCTGACCGGCCCGCAGGAGCCGTTCGAGGAGATGTACCGCGCGTTCGAGGAGCGGCGCGACCTCGTCGTCGACCGCGTCGAAGCGATCGACGGGCTCTCGTGTCCCCGGCCGGAGGGCGCGTTCTACGCCTTCCTCGACCCCGGTCTCGACGCGCCCGCCATCGACGTCGCGAAGTACCTCCTCCGGGAGCACGGCGTCGTGCTCGCGCCCGGCGACGGCTTCGGCGACACCGCGCCCGGACGGCTCCGGCTCTCCTTCGCGAACTCCGTCGACCGGCTCGAGGAGGGGTTCGACCGGATCGAGGCCGGGCTGGCGGAGTACTGACGGTTCGCGCCGTTGGGATCCGGCTTTCGAACGAGCGTCCCCGGACGACCGATCGGCGGGGAGTGCGTGGTGGTCGACGGGATCGCTACCGACCCCGACAGCGGCTCAAATATGCGTGAATCAGACTATTATTCACGTCTTAACTTATATACTTGTAGGACATTTAATATACCTGATATGGATAGCGACCCGACCGGCCCGCGAAACCGGTCCCGACGAAGCACCGACGAGGTCGGAACGACGCGACGGGCGGTCCTCGCCGCCGGCGGAGCGGTCGCGCTGGGCGGGCTCGCGGGGTGTACGGCCCTCGATGGGGCGGTGGACCGCGCCAGCGGGCGGGTGCTCGGGACGACGGCGTCCACGCCGGCGGCGTTCTACGCCGGCCGACCGCTGTCGGACGACTCGGCGGGCGACGCCGGCGGTGATCGAAACGGTGACGACACCCGCGTCTCCTACGCCGGACCGGCCGACGTCAGGTACGTCCCGGCGACGGCCCGGGCCGGCTCCCGAGCGATCGAGTTCGAAGGCTTCTCGGCCAGCCAGGTAACGAAAGCCCAGGACTACAACTCCTCGCGCTCGAACAAACCGGGGGGCAGGTGGTGGGTCGGCCCCGGCGACGACGACGACGGAGACGGGCTCGCGGCGATTCACGGGGTCGAACTGGAGTTGCTGGGCCACGTCGCGACCGCGCAGGCCGCCGTGGCTCGGGAAGCGAAGGACGAGGCCGAACGAGCGTTCGACGCGTTCCTCGACGCCACCACGAGCGCGCTCAGACCGGAACTCGACAAGTGCGGAACCGGCGTCTGCGAGACGATTCGGGAGAGCTCCGAGGTCCGAGAGCAGGGCGTCCGGATCGCGCGCCGCGCCGTCGACGAAGCGGACTGGGGGACGGCGGCGCGGGAGATCGCCGGCGTCGAGGAGATCGTCTTGGGCGACATCGAACGCCTCGACGGCGAGCTCGTCGGACGCTATCCCGGGCGGCCGCGATTCGCCGACATCATCGAGTACCTGCGAGGCGAGCCGACCGTCGGCGAGCGCTTCGCGGTCTGCCTGCCCGACGCCGAACTGCCGGGGGACCTCGGCTCGCTGGCCGAGGAGCTCACGCCGGGGCGCGTGCTCGCGTACTTCGCGGCCTCACGCGAGCCGGACGGCCTGCGAGCGCCGTTCCACGACCGGTACGGCACGCAGGGCATCCGCTACGACGCCGACGGCTGCATCCGGCTCGACGGTCCGGTGTCGCTCCACAGGGACCTCGCCTGTCAGGAGATACTCACGGCCGAGTTCGACACGTACCGCACCGAAAACCGGGGCATCGTCGGCTACAGCACCGAGGGGGGCGCCGTCGTCAGCGGCGCGCCGGCGTCGGCCGACATCGATGGGAAGTGCGTCTTCGTCGCTGCCGACGGCACTCTCCGCGAGCCCGAGACGCTCGACTCGTGGGAGCCGCCGGTCAACCTGGACCCGGACTCCGACGACGACGGTCTCTTGAACTCGGTGAGCCCGACGCTGGTCTGTCCCGTGGGCGTGACGCCGGCGGACTGCCCGTGCCCGTTGCCCGGCCTGTTCTACGCGCGGCGGATCGTCCACGACGAGCAGGTCATCTTCGCCGGCGGGTGGCTGCTCGACGAGGGCGCGCTGTACGAGGACTCGGTGACCCTGCTGTTCGACGAGGGCCCGACGGAGGTCGCGAGCGTGACGTCCAGGGACGTCGAGAGCGACGACTACGACGGCCGCGTCGTCGAACAGTTCTCCCGAGACCGCAGCCGATACGGATCGGCGGTCGCCAGCGCGCAGGTAGCGGGAACCGAGATGAACAAGGTAGAACTGATCGAGGCGATGGCGTCGCGGGCGTTCCAGACCGACGAGGGGCGAAACGGACTCAACGCCGTGAACGTCAAAATGCTCGGCGAGCGGGGAGATGACGACGACGGCGACGAGGGACCGAGCCACGTGAGCGCCACCGGCTTGGACGCCCCGCTCGTCCACCTGGCCGGAGTCGGAGAGCGGTCGCCTGACGAGGATATCGGACTGTTGTCGAGGGGAATCGACAAGAAGGATATCCGGTGAGAGACGGTCCGATCGAACCCTCACGGCGGGACGGGATCACAGGTCTCGGTCTTCGAGGGGCCCGATCGCTTTTTTTCCGGTCAGCGCATCAGCTCCCCGCCGTTCACGTTCAGCGTCTCCCCCGTGACGAACGTCGCGTCCCGGAGGTAGGCGGCCGCGTCGGCGATGTCCTCGGGCTGGCCGTATCGGTCGACCGGAATCCGGGCCAGCTCCTCGCGCTTCTCCGCCGGCGTCCGGTCGTCGGTCATGTCCGTCTCGACGTGGCCGGGCGCGATCGCGTTCACGCGCACGTCGGGCGCGAAGTCGCCGGCGTGGCTCCGGGTGAGCGAGAGGAGCGCCCCCTTCGAGGCGGCGTAGTGACACTCGATCGGCGCGCCGGTGTACGCGAGGATGGAGGAGACGTTCGTCACCGAGGGGTCCTCCTCGGACTCCCGGAGGTGCGGGAGCGCCGCCTTCGTCACGTTGAACGCGGAGTTGACGTTGACGTCCATGACCCGGTCGAAGTCGTCGGGGTCGAGGTCCGCGGTGTACACGTGCTGGTCGATCCCCGCGTTGTTGACGACGTGGTCCAGCCCGCCGAACGCGTCGACGGCGGTCTCCACGAGCCGCGTGGCCGCCTCGGGGTCCGAGACGTCCGCGCCCACGACGACGGCCTCTCGGCCCCGATCGCGGACGCCTTCGGCGACCGCCTCGGCGGCCTCGTCGCTGGTGTGGTAGTTGACGGCGACGTCGTAGCCGTCGTCGGCGAACCGAAGCGCGGTCGCCCGTCCGATTCCCCTCGACGACCCGGTCACGAGTGCGGTCGGCATGTCCGTCCGGTCGCTCCGGTTCGACTTCGTCCTTCCGGACGCGGCGGAGGGGCGCCCCCGTCAGTCCTCGGTCCCGACCCGTCCCACGGTCACGTCGAACGGAACGCGCTCGACGCGCTCGTACTCCCCGTCGCCGATCGCGTCGACCACCTCGCGGCCCATCGCCCGCCAGCGCCGACGGAGGTCGTCGTAGGCGTCCGCGGAGGTCGCCGTCACCAGCTCCTCGCGGTGGTCCGCGAGACCCGCGCCGGAGGCCTTCCGCGCCGCGGCCGAGAGCGCGGGCTCCGCGTACGGCGGCGCGGTCCGCTTCTCGTGGACGTACCGACGCGTTCGGAGGTCGCCGAGCCCCGCCGCCGCGAACGCCTCCCGCGCGCGGTCGCCGAGGGCGACGTCCGTGCCCACGCCGTCCAGGTACGCCTCGCGGGCCTCCCGCTCTAACCGCTCCTCGGCGGCGACCGTCGACCGCACCGTCACGTCGTCGTTGGCCGGCTCGACCGCGGCGACGAGGTCGGCGGACACCCGCGCGAACTCCCGGACCGCGGCGCTCGGGTCGGGGAGGTTGATGAGGAGGGCCTGACAGACCGCGAGGTCGACGGCGTCGTCCGAGAGCGGGAGTCGGGTCGCGTCGCCGACGGCGTACGGCAGCCCGGTCTCCTCGCGGGCGACCGCCAAGAGGTCGGGGTCGGCGTCGACGCCGAGCACGCTCGTCTCCGGCCCCGCCTCCGCGGCGAGGACGCGGGTCAGCTCGCCGGTCCCGCAGCCCGCGTCGAGGATCCGTCGGCGGCTCGCCAGCTCCAGGTCCGCGAGGGCCTCCCGGCCGTCGGCCCACATCCCCTGCCGGGTGTGTTCGAGGTACTCCGCGGAGAAGCGTCGCACGGCCTCGCGTTCGGTGCGAGACGAATTAAACGTGGGGAACTCGATCGGCGGAGCGGGCGGTGCCGACTCACTCCGCGCCGTCGTCGTCGCTCCCCTCGTCGTCGCTGCCGAATCCGACGAGGTCCGTGAGCAGCGCGACGGTGACGCCCGCGCAGTAGCCGACGAACGCGCCGCTCAGTCCGACCGCCGCGAACGCCCACGTCACCCCGCCGATCGGGGAGTCGCCGGCGCCCACGCCGGGCACGCCGACGACGGTCCCGACGACGACGAGCGCGGCGAAGACGGCCGCGGGCACCACGCCCACCGCGAGACACGCCGGGCCGCCGCAGCGCGCGTACCCGCCGACGGCCGCGATGGGGGCCGGCGCGTAGAACACCAAGAGTGGCACGAGACGGTCTGTCAGCGCCGCCGCGGTCGAGATATCGGCGCGCTCGGCGACGACAGCGACTGCGAGCGAGAGCGCCACGAGCGCGGCGAACCCGCCGACCATCGTGAGGGCCAACCGGTGCCGACGACCGATGAGGAGCGCCTCCGTGGTGGTCATAGCCGTGGATCGCGGCTCCGTGTATATAAATACGCGTCGGACGCACGTCACCAACGCAGCGACGCAGGCGTGCTCGAGACTCTTTCGGGCTCAGTCGGCCCGCAGTTCCCGGACGCGCTCGATGTTCCACGCGAAGCTCTTTCCGTTCTCGGTCGGCGTCTCTAACGCCAGCGGCACGTCCGTCAGATCCGGGTGGTTGAGGACCCGTCTCATCCCCGCCTCGCCGATGTGGCCCTCGCCGATGTGCGCGTGCTCGTCCTTGTGGGTGCCGCAGGCGTGCTTCGAGTCGTTGAGGTGGATGTACTCGAGGTGCTCTAACCCGACCACGTCGTCGAACTCCGCGACCGTCCGGTCGACCGCCTCGGGCGTCGAGAGGTCGTACCCGGCCGCGAACGCGTGGGCCGTGTCGACGCAGACGTCGATGTCGGTGTCGGTGCGGTCGATGACCCCGGCGAGGTGCTCGAACTCGCCGCCGAGCTTCGTTCCCGCGCCCGCGTCGCTCTCGATCAGGATCGCGACGCCGTCGGGCACGTCGACGTCGTCGATCACCGAGGCGGCGTTGTCGAGGCCGCCCTCGACGCCCGCTCCCGTGTGCGCGCCGAGGTGGACGTTGACGTAGGGGATCCCCAGCTTTTCGGCCGCGTCGACCTCCTTCTGCATCGAGTCGAGCGACTTCTCGCGGAGCCCGTCCTTCGGCGTACAGAGGTTGACGAGGTAGGAGGTGTGGATCACCCACGGCCCCTCCAGGTCGCGCTCAGTCCCTTCGCGGAACAGTTCGGCCTCCTCGTCGCCGATATTCGGGTCCTGCCAGACCTGCGGGGAGTGCGTGAATATCTGCCCGCAGTTGCCGCCGAACTGCTTCTGTCTGAACACCGCGTTCGCGATGTTCCCGTGCGGCGGCGTTTCGGGATCGTTGGACGCTCTCGAACCGGAAATGGAGACGTGGGCGCCGACCTTGAGACTCATACCGCTACCAGGAGGGCGACTGAAAAAGCCCCTTCGGAACCGGACGGTCGCTCCTATCGACCGGTCCCCGGTCGCGTTCGGACCCACCCGTCGTCGCGGTACTTCGTCTCAACGAGCTCCTCGGCCCGGGCGAGCTCCGCGCTCGACCAGGAGCCGTCGCGGTCGAGTTCAACCCCGTCGCGGCCGTCGTCACCCCGTTCTTCGCCGCCCTCATCCCCGGTCACCCACGCGACGAGCGCCGCCTCGACGGCCGCCACGGCGTCCGCGCGGTCGGCGTCCGCCAGTTCGTCCATTCCCACGACGCGCTCGCCGAACGCGGCCGGCGTGACCGGCGGCTCGGCGAAGACCCCGAGGTGACGCGCCGCGTCGACCGAGAACGTCAGCGAGCCGTGCTGGATCACGGCGTCGCGCTTGCGGTACTGGGCGTTGCCGGCGATCTTCCGGCCGCCCGTCGCGCCGTCCTCGCCCGCGCCGTCGTCGTCCGCGCCGTCGCCGCCCGCCGCGTTCGAACCCCCCGCCACCACGTCGTGGGCCGGGTGCAGCTCTCGCAGGTAGCAGGCGGGGTGGTACAGCTCGGGGACCGACTCCTCGACGTAGTCGGCGTCGATTCCGAGGCGGCCGAACGCGTCGAGGACCGGCTCACAGAGCAGGTGATAGCAGTCGAGCAGCCCGCCGGGCACGTCGGCGGCGGGCACCGCGATCGAGTAGGCGATGTCGCCGTGCGCGTCGTGGTAGATCCCGCCGCCGCCGGTCTGCCGGCGCGTCACGTCGATCCCCTCGCGCTCGCAGAACGCCCAGTCGACCGTCTCCGGGTCCTGTCGGTAGCCGAGCGTGAGACAGCTTGGGTCCCACCGATACGTCCGGACCGTCGCGGGGCCGCCCGCCGCCGCCGTCTCCGCCGCGACCTCGTCGAGCGCCATCTGCGTCGCTCCCGAGCGCGCCTCCTCCCGGATCAGCCGCCAGTCGCCCGTCGGCGCAGTCATGCGCCGCACTCCGCCCGCCGCCGCAAAAGCGGTTGCGCTCGGGCGCTTCGGCGGGGCGCGATCGACCGCTGCGGCGGCCGAACCCGCATTTGCTATCGCGGGATGCGATTTATCTGCCGGGCTTTCGGAACGCGCGTCCCTTTTAGGAATCGCCGGAGTAGGGGTCGTATGGTCCGAAACGTCGCCGGCGACATGGCGGAGCTCGAGCCCGAGGACTTCTATCTCCTCTCGGGCGTCGAGCAGGGGATGCGGTTCTCGGAGTGGGTCCGCCGAGACAAGCTCCCGGAGTACGCCAACCTGACGCGCGAGGAGGTCGACTACCGGATCGACCGCTGTCTCGACCGCGAGCTGGTCCGGCGGAAGACGATCCAGTACGAGGGGTACCAGCTCACCTTCGAGGGGTACGACGCGCTGGCGCTGCGCACCTTCGCCGAGCGCGAGACCATCGACGGCGTGGGCTCGCCCCTGGGGTTCGGCAAGGAAGGAGACGTGTACGAGGCGCAGTCGTTCAAGCCGCTCGCCCTGAAGTACCACCGCGAGGGGTACACCAACTTCCGCGAGGTGAACCGCGAGCGCGAGTACACCGCCGACCGCGACCACGTCTCCTGGATGTACACCGCGCGCAAGGCGGCCGAGCGCGAGTACGAGGCGATGGAGGCGATGTACCCCGACGTGAGCGTGCCGCGACCGGTCGATCACAACCGCCACGCCATCGTGATGGACAAGTTCGACGGGGCGGAGCTCGCGCGCACGAAGCTCGATCCCGCCCAGGCCGTGGGAGTCCTCGACCTCGTCTGCCGCGAACTGGTGACGGCGTACGACCTCGGCTGGGTCCACGCCGACATGTCCGAACACAACGTCGCGGTCGCCGAGAGCGGGGTCACGATCTTCGACTGGCCGCAGGCGGTCCCCGTCGACCACGAGAACGCCCGGGAGTTCCTCGAACGCGACGTCACCAACCTCCTGCGGTACTTCGGCCGAAAGTACCCCCACGAAGTCCCTCGAGACGCCGATGTCGAGGGTATCGCCGCCGCTATCGCCGACGGCTCGTTCGAGACGGTTCGGGCGTTCGCGGCCGAGTAAATCGCATAGCGCGATACGGAATCGAATTCCACGTCGCGACCGGGCGGGTCAGATTCGAAACGGATTTAATGCTTTAGGCGGACCTAAAACACATGCAACCACACACGGACCGACCCGCCGCGACCGGCCGCGCCGCGATCTGTCATCGCGGCGGCGCTAACGGGGGTGACGAGTGAGCGCCTCCGTCGATCGCGACGTGCTCGTCGTCGGCGGCGGCGTCGCCGGGCTCTCGGCGGCCGTCTTCACGGCGCGACGGGGACTCGATACGCTCGTGGTCGACGGTGGGGAGTCGATACTCCGGCGGAACGCCCACCTGGAGAACTTCCCAGGGTTTCCGCTCGGCGTGAACGCCCGGCGGCTGCTCGACCTCCTCGGCGAACAGGCCGAGAACGCCGGCGCGGCACGGCTCGACGCGCGGGTGACGCGGATCGCTGTCGTCGACGGTGACGACGACACCGACGCTGACTCGGCGGGAACCGACCCCGACGACGCCCGGTTCGTCGTCGAGACCCACGCCGGCGACCGGATCCGGACGCGGTACGTCGTCGCGGCGACGAAGAACGAGGTCGGCTACCTCGAGGGAGTCGAGGGGGTCGGCATCCTCGACCGCGGGAAGGCGTACGTCGACGTCGACGAGCGGGGCCGGACCGGCGTCGACGGGCTGTACGCGGCGGGACGACTCGCGGAGAAGCCGCACCAGGCCGCGGTGTGCGCGGGCCACGGCGCCGAGGTCGCCGTCACGCTCCTGGAGGACGACGACGCGCCCTTCTACCACGACTGGGTGGCGCCGGAGGGGTACTTCACCGACCGCGGCCGCGAGGTACCGCCCGGGTGCGAGGAGATCGACGCCGAGGAGCGCCGCGAGCGCGAGGCGGCCTCGCTCGCCGCGACCCGCGAGCGCTTCGCGGAACCGCACCCCGACCCGCAGGAGACGCACCCGAGTCTGGAGGAGTGACCGAATGAGGAGTGTGACGGCGACGTGATCGGGACGACGCTGGTGGCGATCAGCGACCACATCGAGGCGCTCTCGTCTGTGGACGGCGAGTACTCGCTGGTCTGTGCCCGCTACGGCGACCGACCGGTCCCCGCTGCCGGACTCCGCTTCGAGAACCGTGCCGCCGCGCGCGCCGCGGCCCGTGCAACCGAACAGTACCGCGACGCGCTCCGACGGTACGACCCGCAGGTACCCTACTACGACGTGATCGTCCGCCAGGAGTACGCGGCCGACGACGGGGACTCCCCCGACGGCGCCGCGGACGCCGGTACGGGTTCCGACGACGCCGGATCCGGAGCGCGGTCGGTGGACGGAGCCCACGACGTGCGGCGGTTCTCGGCGGCGGAGGCAGAGGACTGGTCGCTCTCCGATCCCGTGGTGAATCGGGACGGAGACAGCGAGTCGGACGGAGACCGGGACGGCCCTCCGGCACGGGGCTCGGGTCCGGATCGGAACCGAAACCCGGGTCGCGACCTCGTCGCGTTCTGTCACGACGCGGCCGCGGCGGTGTTCGAGGCGCTCTCGGCGGCCGACCACGACGCCGTCGAGTCGGCAGTCATGGACGCGTACTTCGCGCTCGCGGAGGAGCGATCCGACCCGGACGACCTCTGCCTCCGGCTCCTCGAGGCGATGGCGTCCGAGTTGCGACGCGGCCTCGACCCGGCCGAGCAGGCGGCGGTGCTGGCCGACGCCGCGTCGCGGCTTCCCGACACGTCTGACGACGACCCGATCTCGGGGACGTTCGGGCGACTCGTCAGGGCGGGCGTTGTCGGAAGTTACGAGGCCGACGCGGCCGAAACGTCCGACCCCTGGGGCTCGATGGCCGTCCGCATTTCGGAGTATGCGCTGACGCCGCGCGACGGGCGGTTCCCGACGCTGCCGGTCGTCTTGGAACTGTGTCGACACGGCGACCGGTCTCCCTCGCCCGCGGTGGTCCGCGTCGCCGCCGTCGAGGAGGGGTGGCGACTCCGCATCGAGACCGCCGCCGCCGAGGGTCCTTCCGGACTGTCGAGCGCACCGATTCGAGAGTGAGACGCGGTCGGACTAGTCGGCGGCGACACCGTCCTCGTCGGCCTCGATCCGCACGAGGTCCGCCTCGACGTCCTCGACGAACGCGCCCTTCCCGCCGACGGTGACGGTGCCGTCGTCGGTCTCCACGACGAGCGAGTGCTGGACCGGGAACTCGTTGTTCGTCGGCTCCACCATCCCCTGTTTCGCCTCGACGACCCGGCCGTCGAGGTCGGCCGGCTCGTCGCTCTCCGTCCACCGTCCGCCGACGGTCACGCGAGGCGTCTCCCCGGCTCGGAGGTGCAGGGTCGCCTGGAGGACGGTGTGCCGGAAGTTCGTGTACTCCGCCGGCAGCGGGGCCGGCTCCGCGGTCGCGACCTCGCTCGCGGCCGGCCAGTAGTTCCCGAGGAAGGAGCCGACGATGACGGGCGCGAGCTGCTCCTGCGAGAAGTGGATCGCCTGTCGGTCGGTGTCCGACCGCCGGAGGAGTTCGGGCGGTGCGACCACGCCCGCCGCTGAGTCGACCGTGAGCAGCGTGGGCATCGCCTCGCTCCACGTGCGGACGACGCTGGCGACACCGTTGAGCGCGCTCGCGTCGAGGTCGCTGTCGGCGAGGTCGTTCTCGGCGTCGGAGACGACGAGGAGCACGAGGACGCCTCGGTCGACGGCGGCCACCAGCGACTCGCGGACCTCGGGCAGGTGTTTCGCCGAGATCGAGAGCGTCACCTCCGACTCGGCTTCCTCGAGGAGCGTGCGGATCCGCTTGATGACGGTGACGCGGGACTTGATCACCTCGAACTGCTCGGCGCGTCGCTCCACCCGCGAGAAGCGCTCCTCCAGTCCGGGCCGGATCGCGTCGACGTCCGAGCGGAGGCGGTTCATCACCTCGTCGGGCGGGTTCGCGCGGATCGTCGTCGGCACGACGTGGTCGTTCACCTCCACGAACCCGCGGTCCGCGAGCGACTCGCTCACGCTGTAGACGTAGCGTTTCGACACGCCGGCGGCGTCCGCGATGGTGCTCGCCTTCGCCTCGCCGTGTTCCAAGAGGCTGAGATACGTGTCGATCTCTTTGTCCGAGAGCCCGAATCGACGGAGGAGATCGTTCAGCGTCCGGTCGTCCATACCGAACAGAGGACGAGGACACCACTTATATGGGTCGGAGTGCCGCACCGCTCGCTCGACGGACGCGGCGTCCCCTCGCCGAGCGGGAGCCGCGGCCTGATTATTTAAATACGGCGACGGCGTCGACCTCGGCTTCGGTCTCGACCGCGCGGTCCGCGAACAGGTCGACCTCGGCCCACTCCGGGACCGCGACGGTGGCCGGCCGGCTCGCGAAGTTGACGACGACGAGGAGCGGTCCGTCGTCGTCCCCGGCCGCTGCCCCCCCGTTCTCGCCCGCCTCGTCGCTCCGCTCCGCCGCTCGGACGTACGCGGTCACCCGTTCGGGATCGCCGTCGACGACGGCCACGTCGGCGGCGGGGTGATCGAACGCGACCGCGCCCGCCCGGAGGAGCGGCTCGCGCTCGCGGAGCGCGGCGAGGCCGCGGTGGAAGTTGGTGAGGTCGTTGTCCCCGTCGTGCCAGCGCACGGGTCCGCGGTACGTCTCGTTGCCGCGCTCCTGCCCGGCGTAAATCATCGGTGCGCCGGGGAGCGTGAAGACGGTCGCGGCGGCGGCCTTCAGGGCGTCGCGGCCGTACTCGGCGAGGTACCGGTCTTCGTCGTGGTTCTCGACGTAGCGCATCTGCGCGCTCGGGTCGTCGAAGCCGAGCCACGCGGCGCGGTCGAAGGCGTCGGCGACCGCGTCAGCGGGGGCCCTACCCGCGCCCACGTCGCGGAGGACCCCGTACAGGGAGGTGTCGTAGTGGAGGTCGAACTCGCCCTCGCCGTAGAAGGGGTCGTGCGGCAGCGTCTCGTCGAGCAGGAGGCAGTCGTCGGGGACGCGGTCGGCGACCTCCTTCCAGAAGCCGTGCGGGACCCCCCACGCCACGTCGGCGCGGAACCCGTCGACGACGGCGGCCCACTCGTCGACCACGTCAAGCAGCCACGCGCGGACGGTCGGGCTGTCGAAGTTGAGGTTGGGGATCCGTCGCCAGTTGAAGTAGTACTCCGGTATGTCGCCCTCGGTGAGCTCCGCCCAGTCGGTGCCGGTCACGTCGAACGCGCCGTCGGCCCGCCGGTAGTGGTCGACGTACTCGTCGACGCCCGCGGCGTGCAGCTGGAAGGCGGGGTGATCGCGGGAGGTGTGGTTGATCACCAGATCGAATATCACCCGGATCCCGGCGTCGTGGCAGGTCTCGACGAGCGACTCGAACGCCTCGCGCGAGCCGAGGTCGGCGGCCGTCTCGTAGTAGTCGGTGACGTGGTAGCCGTGCTCCGTCGGCGAGGCGAGCACGGGCGTCAGCCAGAGCGCGTCGACGCGCAGGCTCTCCAGGTAGGGCACCCGGCGCTCGATCTCGCGGAACGTCGTCGGCAGGGTCTCGCCCGCGAACGACCGGACGAAGACCTCGTAGATCGCCGGCGAGTCGGCCCACGCGGGGCGCGCGTGGGGGTCCCGAACCGTGACCGGCGCGTCGCAGTGGTCGCCCGAACCACCGTCGGTGCCGCCTCCGATCCGCACCGTCTCGGCCGCGCCGTACCGCTCCGCGTGCGGGACCGCGTGGACCCGGAGGCCGTCGCCGTCGACGACGTCGTCGGGGACCTCGTCGATCGGAACCGCGAGGACGGCGCCGTCCGCGAGCGCCTCGATGCGCGCGACCGTCTCCGGATCCGCGTCGCGGTCGTCGACGAGGAACTCGACGTCACGGTCGGCGGCGTCGGTCTCGATTGCGTCTGCGCCGTCCGCGTCCGCCCCGGGCGGGACGTCGACGTCGGCCGTCAGGACGACCGTCGGCCCGTCGCCCTCCGCGTGGCCCTCGCCGCCTCCGCCGGCCTCGCCGCCCTCGACGCGCGCCTCGAGCGAGAGCCGGGGACGGCCGGGTCCCGGGACCTCGACGACGTCCCCGTGCTCGTTGCCCGGATCGTCGTCGGCGACGAAGCTGAACCCGTGTCGCCCCGGCGGGACGCGCGTCCGAAGCACCCAGTCGTCGCCGTCGCGCTCGGGGCGGTCGCGGGCGAGCAGACGCTCGTTGTGCGCCCACATCAGCGAGACGCGGTCGGGGTCGGCCAGCGGGAGGTCCGCGGCCGGAACGCGGAGTTCGGCCTCGCGCCGCTCGTCCGGGAAGGCGCGAACGCGCTGGCGGTGCGTCCCGTCGGGCGCCTCGAGCGTCAGGACGTAGGTCCCCGGGGCGTCCGGCCGGAGGTGGACGACCGGCGCGTCCGACCGGCGCGTCTCGCCGGCGACGAAGACCGGCGAGCGCTCGTTCCGATCGGTCTCCGCTTCGGGGTTCGGACTGGGGTCCGCCGGCCTCTCCCCGTCGCCGACGGCGCTCGCGGCGGGCGCGTCGCGGACCGTCCACTCGTACGTCTCGTCCGGATCCGGGGATCGGGGGGCCAGCTCGACCGCCTCGCCGACGCTCGTCGCCCGCGGCGGTCCGGGTTCGTGCATGAGGGTACCCGGGCGTCGCTCGGCTTGAGGGTTTCCGTTCTGTGAACTCATGAATAATAATTACACCAAAACTTCATAGGCGGAGGGGCCGTGTGTGCGCCTAATGCAACTCCGCGACGCGCTCGATGATTACAAGCGTAACACCGGACACGCCACCCGGTTCCCCGGCGAGCGCCGGACCGTCACCGGGCGGTTCTCCGGCGGCGAGGGGCGACTCGTCCACGTCGACGAGGACGGCGAGCTCCGCGACTTCGGCTACCCGCTCACCGGGTTGACCGGGCTGGTTCGTTCCCGGATCGGGCTCGCCGTCGGCGGCGACGTCACCTGGCTCACCGAGGTGCCCACCGAACAGCGGTACGTCGGCGACACGACCCTGATCGAGACGGTCCACGAGGCCGACGTCGCGACCGTGACCCGCCACGACCTCACGCTCGGCGACGCCCACCTCACCCGGGCGACCGTCGACGTCGGGACAGACGGCCACGGGAGCGTCGACCCGGAGGCGCTCTCGCTCGTCGTCTACGCCCGGTTCGCCCCCGACAGTCGCGACGACCGCGTCGGCCAGCTCCGGTACGACGACGCGGTCGAGGTGTACCACGCCGACGAGCGCGACTTCCTCGCGAGCGACACCGGCCTCGACGACCTCCGCGGTCAGCTCCCGGCGACGTTCCCCGAACTGATCGACGAGACGCCGACGGACCTCCCCCGCGCCCGCGACGGCGACCGCTACGAGGAGGAGCGGCTCTCCGGCGAAGTCGTCGCTCACGTCCCGTTCGAGGACGGGGTCGCCACCGTCGCGTCCCTGCTGACCGACCGCACCGAGACGACGCGCGAGGCGGCCCGCGACCGGCTCGACGGCCTCTTCACCGAGCTCGACGACGTCGACGCGCTCGCCGCGGCCGCCGGCGAGACGACGCCCTCGGTCCCCGAGTCGGTGCCGGCCCGCGACTCCGTGGTCGCCGACCTCCGGGTGCTCTCGCTGCTCTCGGCGGAGTCGGGGCTCCGGATCGCCGGGCCCGACTTCGACCCCTTCTACGCGACCTCCGGCGGCTACGGCTACACGTGGTTCCGCGACGACGCGGAGATCTCGACGTTCGTCCTCGACGCCGACGACCGGCTGGGGATCGGGCTCGACGACTGGCACGCCCGCTCGGTCGAGATGTACGTCGCCACCCAGCGGCCGGACGGCTCGTGGCCCCACCGCGTGTGGCCGCGGAACGGCGCGCTCGCGCCCGGCTGGGCGAACGCCCGCATCGAGGACGGCCCCGACGTGGACTACCAGGCCGACCAGACCGGCAGCGTGATCGCGTTCCTCGCGCAGGCGCGCGAGGCGGGCGTCGCCGGACACCGTCCGGCTGCCAGCGGGACGTCGTCCCGCCCTGTCGACGTCCCCGACCTCGACGCGGCCCTCGTCGCCGCGCTCGCCGGGCTCGACGAGACGCTGGCGGACGACGGCCGCCCCGTCGTCTGCCAGAACGCGTGGGAGGACAGCGCCGGGCGGTTCGCCCACACCGCGGCGACGTTCCTGGAGGCGTACAGCGAGCTCGCGCTCCACGGGGACGGGCTCGACGCCGACGCGCTCGACGCGGGCGCGGACGCCGCCGACCCGGACGACCTCGGCGACATCGACGCCGCGGACCTCCCGGACGACCTCGCCGCCCACGCCCGCGATCAGGCGACCCGGGTGTACGAGGCGCTCGACGACCTGTGGGTGCCCGAGCGCGGCTGTTACGCGCTCCGCGAGACGCCGCAGGGGGCGATCGACGACCGGCTCGACTCGTCGACGCTGTCGCTGGCGAGCGCGCATCGGTCCTTCGACGCGCTCGGCGCGACCGACGCGGCGGACGGGACCGGCGAGGGGGGCGCCGTCGACGACGAGCGACTCGATCGGCTCGTCTCGCACGTGGAGACGGTCGTGGACGGGCTCGCTCACGAGAGCGACGCGATCTCGGGACTGATCCGCTACGAGGGGGACGGCTGGCGGCGGGCCGGGCAGCTCTCGGAGAAGGTGTGGACCGTCTCGACGGCGTGGGGCGCGAACGCCTGCGCCGAGCTCGCGGCACTGCTCCGGGCGCACGACGACCCGCGGGCCGACCGGGTGGCCGAGCGCGCCCGCGAGCTCCTCGCGCACGTCTCGCCCGGCGGCTCGCTGTGCGAGCCGACGAGCTACCTCCCCGAGCAGTTCTTCGACGACGGGACGCCCGACAGCGCGACCCCGCTCGGCTGGCCCCACGCCATCCGACTCGCGACGGTCGCGCTGCTCGAGGACGAGGGGCTCCGGTCGCCGGACCAGGTCGTAGCCGACGACTGACGCCAAGACACGGAGGTTTGACGGCACCGGCGAGATATTTAAATACGGATAGTCGACTGCGGCGGTGATTCATACCTAAACGGTGCTGTGGCGCGCCCCGGTGAGCGGCCCGGAGGACCGCGAACCGCAAGGGACCTTCGGTCCCTCTGGCAGCCGGCGGCTCCGCCGCCGGCGACGACGGTGCGAGGGAGGCGGCGGCCCGGCGTGGCTCCGCCCGCGCCGGGCCGCCCGCCGAGGGAGGTGTGAGGCTGCGATGCTCTACGGTGGGCGGGACTCGAAAGCGGCTGGTACCTCGGAGGCGGACGCTGCGTCAGTAATATCGATAAACGAGCGACCGGAACTTCAGCGACGATCACCGGGGCTCGGTCAGCGAGACGATCGCACGAAAACGAACGGAAACGGCGTCTTACCGCCACTCCTCGAGCGGCACGCAGTCCGCATCCCGGACCGTGATCCAGCGCGTCGTCCGCTCGTCGGGATCGCGGTCCCGTTCGAAGAACGTCACCTCTCCGTCTCCGGAACCGTCGTCCGTCCGCATGCAGACGAGCTCCGGGTGCTCGGCACGGACACGCGTCGCTGGCGTGGACATGCGTCACGATTCGGTCGGTATCGAATAATAACTGTTGGTTTCGATCGGTACAATTGGAAACAACTGCAGTAACAAACACCGAGTGGTCAGGGTCCTACGTCTCGGACGGGTCACCACTACTGTCAGCCAACCTATTATTCCACCGTCGGACCGCTCGGTGAGAGCGTCGAGCGCCGGGTACGCGGAGAGCCTCTTTCGTCTCTCCACGTGAGACTCGGCCGCACGGGACAGGACGGCGAACACGCCCCCGAGTGTCGCCGTCGGGTCACGGTTTCGCGAGTTCCGATACGCCGCCGTGGACGACCGCTTAGCTGACCTGTGAGCGTGTCCTCCAACTAACGCAGCGCCCTGCGCACCTCTCCTCCCGACTTCACTCGGACGGTGGCCCGACGTCCGAACTCAGATACAGCTCCAATAACTGCTCGCAGCCCCGAAAGACGTAATCTCCGGCTTCCCATACGGTCCGATGTCGATGACGCGTTCTGGTAGTAATCAACCGGACGGAACTAATCGGTTCGCCGACATACGGTCTCAGACCCTCCGTGATAGGGTGAGTGTGCGTTGCGGTTCGACCGCAGCCAATACAGGGGAGGTCTCATGGCAGGCGGTTTAAAACGCGACCTCGGGCTGTTCTCCGTGATGGCCATCAGCATCGGGGCGATGGTCGGTTCGGGGATCTTCATTCTCCCGGCGCTCGCGTTCGAAATCGCGGGCTCGACGATGCTCCTCGCGTTCCTTCTGGCCGGGGTGCTGGTGTTACCCGCGGCCCTGAGCAAGATCGAAATGGCGACCGCGATGCCGCAGGACGGAGGGACGTACCTGTACATCGAGCGAGGAATGGGGCCGCTCTTTGGGACGATAGCGGGTGTCGGCACGTGGTTCTCACTGTCATTTAAAGGGGCCCTCGCGCTGGTGGGTGGCGTCCCGTATCTCATCTATATACTCGGTGGCGAGCTACCGGTATCCATCAGAGTCGTGGCGATTACGATCGCGATCGCCCTCATCGTCCTGAACCTCGTCGGGTCAGACGTGACTGGTCGGTTCCAGGTGGGAATAGTCGTCGTTATGCTCGCTGCCATGGTACTTTTTATCGTCGCCGGGTTCCCCGCGGTCGACAATTCGCGATTAACCGGGGCGTTTGACCCGCGGGCGTCGGGGACGCTCTCGCTTCTCGAGGCGACCGGCGCGGTATACGTCGCCTACGCAGGCGTGACGAAGATTGCGAGCGTCGCCGAGGAAATCGAGAATCCATCGAGGAACATCCCCATTGGGATGCTCGGCTCGCTGCTTTTCACAGGTGCGCTGTACGTTCTGACCGTGTACATCCTGCTTGGCGTCCTGCCAGTCGGCGCCGGCGGTGGACTCGGGACGATCACTACACCGGGCGCGGAAGACGCCGTCGTCGCGCAGGCCGGCGAGCTGCTGCTCGGAACGCCGGGCGTGGCGATTGTTACCGTCGCCGTCACGCTCGCACTCGTGAGCACCGCAAACGCGGGAATCCTCTCTGCCTCGCGGTATCCCTTCGCGATGGCGCGTGACAACCTCGCGCCGCCGTCGCTGACGACGATCAGCGAACGGTTCAACACCCCGAGTCGGGCCGTGATGCTGACGGGTGCGGTCATTCTGCTCATGATCGCTATCTTTCCCATTTTACAGATCGCAAAGCTTGCGAGCGCGTTCAAGATCCTCGTGTTCGTCTTGATAAACGTCGCGCTGATCGGCTTTCGCGAGGGGGCCGTTGACGAGTATAACCCGACGTGGATCGCGCCGCTGTACCCGTGGGTACAGCTGTTCGGTATCGTCGCGGGACTCCTACTGCTGAGCCAGATGGGAACGGTACCTATCGTCGGTGCCATTATCATCATCGCGGGTTCGCTCGTCTGGTACTACGCGTACGTTCGACCCCGGGCCACCCGCGAGGGCGCGGCGACGGACGCGGTTCGTCGGAACGTCGGCGACGACGCCGTGGCTCGCACCCGCGAGCTGTTCGACTCCGATGCCGAACTCGACGTGCTCGTCGCGCTAACAGAGCGAACGAGCGATCGCACGAAGCGGGGCATGCTCCGTATCGCGGCCGATCTCGGCCGGCTACGGACCACTACGGTCGCACTCGTTGAGTTTCTGAATATCCCTCACCGGGTGTTTGCCCAAGATCACGCTCGGGTACAGGTTCGAGATCAGCCCGATTGGATCCAAACGGGTGCGGACCGACCTGACTGGCTGCCCGACGTCGAGGTCGGCCAGCCAACGCGGACCTCTGGCGGAGTCAGCGTCGGCGAGTCGAGTGAGAACCCCCTGAGGGCGTATGGCACCCGCATCGAACACCGCGAAGTCGACAGCGAAGACCACAAGCGGGCGATCGTCGACGTCGCGACGTACGAAGGCTATGACCTCCTCGTGTTGGAACGCAACCGAGGCGACTTCCATCGCCGTCTACTCGGCGAGGAAACAGGCTGGATTCTAAAAAATGCGCCCTGTGACACCGTGTTAGTCGAAGATCGAGGATTCGACGGGGCCGACGAGATCGCGGTCGTTGCGAACCGCGGCGCGTACGATCCGCTGAAGCTGCTTATCGCCGATGCAGTCGCCGAAGAAACCGGCGCAGAGATCAACCTGATCCAGGTGATTCCAGAGGACCCACCGGAAACGCAGCGCCGAACCGTCGAGGAGTACCACACGGAGCTGATATCGATCACGACGGTGCCCACGCGATCGACGATCCTCGAAGCCGATGACGACGTGGCTGCGGCGGCTCGATTCGCACAGCCGGCCGATCTCGTGATCACCGGTACCGACGCTCCGGGACTCCTCGGTCGAATCCGCGGCAGACCCGGAAACAGGCTCGTCGAGTCCGTCGACTGTACCGCGCTTATGGTGCAGACTGCCGACCGCAGCGGCTCGCGAAATCCGATCAAACGGGTACTGATGGAACGGTTGTACTCGTGACCCCTCTCACGGTCGATATCCACCGCGCGCCAAAGCGCGAGGACTCCGCCGCTGAGGGTTCAACTACCGACCCACGAAGGCGACTCGCGGATTCGTGCGCACTTCTTTGGGACCGTCGTAAGGGTGTGGTTTCCCCGAGCAGTCGCGGTCGCCCCACACGAAACGCACGGGCCGTGCCATCGGCCTGAGTTCGCAATCGCTGTCTTTCCGAAGGAACGTCTTTGACGCCGTGCGGTCGGCGTACCCCCTCGAAACCGCACGGACACGCCAGCGTCTCCTCGTGGTCGCCACACTCGGGACGCGTCTGACTCGCTCACGCTTCCGACCCGACTTCGGGGTTGATCCTGTCCGCTCGGCGAGCGAGCGGAGTTCGACCCGTACCGTCGTGGTGTAGCAGTATCGCCCGGTCTGTGTCTCGATGTGCTCCTCGATTTTGCGTGGCCACGAGCGGGGCTGATCCCGCTGTCGTTTTCAGCGGACGTGTCTCGGATCGAGGTTCGGCCGTGCTCGATGGGCGATGACTCCGGCGAGAAACGCGACCGCGAGTCCGACTCCGAGTAACTCGAATCTGACCGTCGGCTCGATAAACGGCGGCACCGTGACCGAGACGAACACCGCTTCGAGGATGAACACACCGTCGGCTACCGGGAGCGCCTTCAACACCGCAACTGAAAGAAGCGAAACAGATAGGAAGGCCCACGCGACGTTTATCGGCGCGATTCCGCCGATATGGAATCCTTCGAGTACGCCCACGACTGTCGCTGTGACGATCAACAGCGTGAGCAGTTCCCGCCGGTAGCGACCGTCTCCCCACATCGGTCGAAGCGTACAATTCGAACTGACATATGCGTTTCTCCGTGGGTGCGCGTACCGAATGTGCGGGCGGAGCCGAGCGAGAATCTCGGAGCTTGACCTCTGGGGTGAAACCCGCAACGGGAGGACGCGACTCGCGTGATGCGACTCCAGTTCGCAGACCACTTGTAACCAGTAGGCTCGATGGAGCCGTCCAAGAGCCGTCCTCAACCGGCCTCCGTCTGTCGAGGGCACGACGCGGTCGACGAGAGCGACCGCACCGTCGGTCGCCCCGCTCACTTCCCAAATCGGATCGGATCGAAGGCCCCCGGTAAGGCGCCCGTCCGGTAGATCATAATCGAACGGGAACGCCGCGCTCGTCGAGGTACCGCTTCGTCTCCTCGATAGAGTAGTCGCCGAAGTGGAAGATGGAGGCGGCGAGCCCCGCGTCGGCGTTCGCCTCGGTGAACACCTCGTACATGTCCTCGGGGCCGCCGCAGCCGGAGGAGGCGATGACGGGCGTCGAGACGGCGTCGCACACCGCTTTCATCAGCGGGATGTCGTAGCCGTCCTTTGTCCCGTCCATGTCGATGGAGTTGACGAACAGCTCGCCGGCGCCGCGCTCCTCGGCCTCCTTCGCCCACGAGACGGCGTCGATGCCGGTGCCCTCGCGGCCGCCCTTCTTGGTGCACTCGAACCACACCGTCTCGCCGTCGTCGTCCTCGTAGAAGTGCTCGCCGGCGTCGTCGGACCGGCGGCGCGCGTCGACGGAGATGACGATACACTGGCTGCCGAACGCTGCGGCGCCCTCCTCGATGAGCTCGGGGCGTTCGAGCGCGCCGGTGGTGATGGACACCTTGTCCGCGCCGGCGCGCAGCGTCTCCTTGATGTCCGCCTTCGTGCGGATGCCGCCGCCGACCGTCAGCGGGATGAAACACTCGTCGGCGACCGCGTTCACCACGTCGAGCATCGTCTCGCGTCCCTCCGCGCTCGCGGTGATGTCGAGGAAGACGAACTCGTCTGCGCCCGCGGCGTTGTACTTCTTCGCCAGCTCCACCGGGTCGCCGGTGTACTCCAGGTTCTCGAAGTTGACGCCCGTGTACACCGCCGCGTCCCCGTCGTCGTCGAGGTCGACGTCGATACAGGGGATGATCCGCTTCGTGAGTCCCATTCGTTACCGGCCGTAGACGACGGCGGAGCTTAAAAGGCGCGGGGACGGGCGGGCGGCCCGCCCCGCCGGTCGGTCAGCGGTCGACCGATCGTCGCCGGACGGCCGGCCGTCGCCCCCGCCGCCGGGGCGTCACTCCTCCCGCTCCCGTCGGTCGTACTTCGCCACTGGACGATCGGCGCGCTCCGTGATCCCGTTTGGGTTCCGGGCCGGACTCCGGTCGCGGCCGCGGGCGACGAGCCCGTCCGAGGTCCCGCCGACGAGACCGACGAGCACGTCGCGGCCGGTCGCGGCCCACCGCGAGGGCGTCGAGTCGCCGCGGACCACGTCGACGGCCGCGCCGAACGCGTCCGTCGCGGCGTGCGAGCCGATCCGCGCCAGCACCGTCGGCCGGACGCCGTAGTTCTTCAGCAGCCGGTACGCGAGCGCCCGGTACTTCCAGCCCCAATCGCGGGCGCTGCGACCGCCGTCGACGGCGGTCGGGCTCGGCAGCTCCTTCGTCGCGGCGAGGCCGTCTCGCCACGCGATCCGGCGGTCCATCCCCGCGAGTCGGTGAGCGGCGTCTCGCGCTCCGCCGGTCCGGAGGTACTCGTCGAAGCCGTCGAGGTCCCGGAGCGTCTCCCGCCAGAAGGCGACGTTTCCCCCCGCGAAGTAGGTCACGTCGCGGCCCGCGATCGTCCGGCGCTCGGGAGCGGTGTCGTCATCGTCCGGCTCGTCGCCTGCGTCGTCATCGTCCGGCTCGTCGCCTGCGTCGTCATCATCCGCGTCATCGTCATCATCCGCGTCGCCATCCTCCGCGTCGTCGGTCCGGTCGGAAGAGGAGTCGTCCGCCGTCTCGTCCGGCTCGGACGCGTCCGCGGCGGCTTCGCTCGCGGTCTCGCCAGGGGGCTCGATCGGCGTCACCGGTCCCGTCACGGCGTCGGCGTCGGCCAGCCCGTCCCAGACGGCGTCGATCCACCCCTCGCCGATCCGGTTGTCGTAGTCGACCAGCGCGATCGCGTCGCCGGCCGCGACCTCGATGCCGGCGTTGCGAGCGACGTTGACCGTGCGGTCGGAGATCTCCACGAGCACGTCGACGTCGTCGCGGTCGCGTACCATCCCGGTCGTCCCGTCCGCGGAGGGGCCGTTGGCGACTATCACCTCCGCTTCGGGTGCGTGCGCCGCCAGCGCGTCGAGACAGGCGGCCAGCCGGTCTCGCCCGTTGAGGGTCGGTACGACGACCGAGAGTTCCATACACCCGGGTATCGAGACGAGGGACTAAAAAGGACTCCGTGCTGGGCAGCGAACGGTTCGATCGGTCGGCCGGCTCAGACGGTCAGGTAGTAGACCTGCTTGCGCGCGTCTTTGAAGCTGTAGCGAGAGTCGACGAGCCCCTCCTCCTCTAAGCGGTTGAGCGCGTAGCGGACGGTCCGGTCGGGCAGGAGCGACTCCTCGGCGAGCCCGCCTTGCGAGAGGGGGGAGTCGCTCTCCAGTACCTTCGCGACGAGCTTGGCGCTAGGGGGAAGTTCTCGTAAGCGGTCGCGGTACTCGCTCTCGGAAAGGCGGTCCTGGTCGGCGGTCTCGGCTGGACTGGTACTCATGACTCTTTGAAATTCTCGCCTATTGGTAAAGGTTAGCTACATATTGGGGAATCTGATTGGGATAATATAATGTGTTAATATCACGTCTCGGCGGTGCATACCACCCGATCGATCGGGTGGATTTTCTACCGACCGGACCGTATTCGTCCGCGTGATCCCGGAATCGCACGTCGACATCTTCGAGAGCGAATCGTACGCCCACCTCGCCACCGTGCTGCCCGACGGTACTCCCCACGTCACACCGGTGTGGGTCGACCACGAGGACCGCGAGTACGTCCTCGTGAACACCGTCCGCGGCCGACGGAAGGAGCGGAACATTCGACGGAACCCGAGGGTCGGCGTCAGCGTGCTCGACCCGGACGACCCCTACCGCTACGTCTCGGTCCGCGGCGAGGCGGAGCTGACCGAAGCGGGGGCGAAGGCGCACATCGACGAGCTCGCCCGGCGCTACTTCGGCGTCGAGGAGTACCCGCATCACGGCGAGGAGTCCGGTCCGCGCGTGATCGTCAAGATCCCCGCGGACACCGTCTCGACGAGCGGCTAGTGACCCCGTGACGCTCGGGGGCGGCGGCGCTGTCCCCGACTGCATCCAGTACGGTTTTGTCGGTCGGGTGTGCAGTACGGACAACGTGAAGGGACAGGACTGGTACCAGGCCGACGAGGTCGCGGAGGAGTACGAGGACGTCCGGTTCTCGGGCGGGGGAGAGCTCATCGACCGGCGCGAGAAGGAGGCGGTGCTCTCCGCGCTCGGGCCGATCGAGGAGGGCCACCGCGTGCTGGAGGTCGCCTGCGGCACCGGTCGGTTCACCACCATGCTCGCGGATCAGGGCGCGGACATCGTCGGTATCGACATCTCCCGGGAGATGCTCGAACAGGGACGCGAGAACGCGGCCGATGCGGGGCTGTCCGACACCGTGACGTTCGTTCGCGGCGACGCCTCCCGGCTCCCGTTTCCGGACGACCACTTCGACTCGGTGGTCGCGATGCGGTTCTTCCACCTGATGGACGACCCGGTGCCGTTCGCGCGCGAGCTCTGCCGGGTCAGCGCCGAACAGGTGTTCTTCGACACGTTCAACAGGCGCAGCCTCCGGACGCTGTACACCTGGCTGCTCCCGATGGGGTCACGGCTCTACTCGGAACGTCAGGTCGTCGACATGCTCCGAGTGGCCGACCTCACGCTCGCCGGCGAGGAACACGACTTCGTGCTCCCGTACGGCTTCTACCGCGAGCTCCCCGGCCCGATCGCGAGGCCCTTCCGCGCGCTCGACGAGCTCGTCGGCAACACGGTTCCGGGCGACTACGTGGCGTCCGTCTCCTACTGGGACGCCCGTGTCGCCGGCGACTGACGTTCTCTTCGCCGGCGACCGACGTTCTCCTCGCCGTCCGCACGTCTCGTCGCTAGCGACGCCGCTCGCCGATTTCGGTAATTCACGCGCGCACCGCGCGCAGGCTCAGTACGTGTAGATGACTTCGCCGCACCGGAGACACTCGATCGTGTCGCTCCGGAACAAGCGCTCCTTCTTCTCGGTCGGCCCGTTACACTCCGGACAGACGCCGAGGTTGCGCCCGTCGGCGACGCGCGCGGACAGGTCGAGGAACCGATCTTCCAGCGTCTCGATCTGCTCTGACTGGCTCTCGACGACGGACCGGAGCTCCGCTATCGTCTCTTCGCGCTCTGCGAGCGCCTCCGTGAGTTCCTCTACCGTCCCGTCGTACGTATCGACCGCCTCCATGTCGAGGGACGGCGCCTCCGTCTCCGTCTCGCCCCGGGTCACTTCTTCGGCCTCGGTCGTCGTCTGAGTCTCCGTCTCGGTCTCGTCGTTCGCCATAGTCGTACTACGGACGCCAACGTGCGTTACTTTCGGGTCACTAGTTAGGCAGTAACCACACCCTAACGAGCCATCGGCTGGAAAGGAGGGGGCCCTCTTGGCCGAACATACGGGTGCTCGACGGCTCGAATCGCGGCCGCGAACCCGACGCGGCGCACCGTTTTCGACGTTCGGTGGCCAGAGCGCGAAGTTGTACCTTACTATGCTGTGTCGAAGTTGAATATTCAACAACTGGTATATATCGGTGCGTATGGATCCGACAGTACTTCAGGCGGGGGCTGACCTCCTCGGAGACGGTCGGCCCGAAACGCTGTGGCTAGGCATCGGGACGCTATTCATGCTCATCGGGACCTTCTACTTCATCGCGAAGGGATGGGGAGTCACTGACAAGGAGGCCCGTGAGTACTACGCGATCACCATCCTCGTGCCGGGCATCGCGTCGGCCGCGTACCTGTCGATGTTCTTCGGCGTCGGGTTGACCGAGGTCGAAGTCGTCGGGCGCGGCACGCTCGACATCTACTACGCGCGGTACGCGGACTGGCTGTTCACCACGCCGCTGCTGCTGCTCGACCTCGCGTTGCTCGCGAAGGTCGACCGGGTCACCACCGGGACCCTCATCGGCGTCGACGCGCTGATGATCGTCACCGGCCTCATCGGTGCCTTGTCGGAGACGATGCTCGCCCGCTACACCTGGTGGCTGTTCAGCACGATCGCGTTCCTCTTCGTGCTGTACTACCTCCTGACGAGCCTCCGCAGCGCGGCGAAGCGGCGCTCGGAGGAGGTGCAGAGCACGTTCAACACGCTGACGGCGCTGGTCGCCGTGCTGTGGACGGCGTACCCCATCCTGTGGATCGTCGGCACCGAGGGCGCCGGCGTCGTCGGTCTCGGCGTCGAGACGCTCGCGTTCATGGTGCTCGACGTGACCGCGAAGGTCGGGTTCGGGTTCGTCCTGCTCCGCAGCCGCGCCATCCTCAGTGACACCGGCGCGCCCGAGCCGTCGGCCGGCGAGGCGTCGGCCGCCGACTGAGGGAAACGGCTTCCGTATCGACCGCAGAACCGAGGTCGTTCCTTTTCACACTCGTTCACACCCCATGACCGACGACTCTCACGACACAGTCGCCGTACTGAACACCACGTCGGTCGTCGGGATCGGCGTCTGCTTCGTCCTCGCGGCCGTCGCGCTGTTCGCGCTGCCGACGCTGCAGCGCTTGGGGCTCGGGTTCACCACCGCGTTCTGGCTCGTCTCGGCGGTGGAACTGGCCACCGCGCTCGGGATCATCTACTTCATCTTCAACCTCCACGAGGAGCCCGAATAGCGTCGATCCCGAGCCCCTCGCCCGGCCCCGAGGCGGCATCACGACAGTCCCGAAACGACTCCGACGGCGGGTCCCGACGCTCGACCGTCGCCGACGCGACCGGCCGCCGCCCTCACTCCCACGGCGGGACCGGGGAATCCTCGCGCTCGGTCACCGACGGCGCGGTCTCCGCGAGCGCGCGCTCGAAGTGTTCGACGGTGACCGCGATATCGTCGCTGGCCGCGGCGGCCCCGCTGTCGACGATCGTCTCCTCGATGGCGAGCATCGCGGCCTCGCGGACCAGCGCCGCGAGGTCGCCGCCGCTGTATCCCGCGGTCCGTTCGGACAGCGCACCGAGGTCGACTCCCGAATCGGTCGGCGTGTTTCGGGTGTGGATCGCGAGGATCTCCCGGCGCGCGGCCTCGTCGGGGAGGGGGGTCTCGACGGCCTTCTCGATCCGCCCCGGCCGCAACAGCGCCCTGTCGATCGAGCCGGGACGGTTGGTCGCCGCGACGACGACGACGTCGGTCAGTGGTTCGAGCCCGTCCAGCTCCGTCAGCAGCTGGGACACCACGCGCTCGCCCGCCCCGGTGTCGTCGCCGCGCCGCTTCGGGGAGACGGCGTCGACCTCGTCGAAGAAGACGACCGCCGGGGCGTTCTCCCGCGCCGTCGCGAACAGGTCCCGGACCGCCTGTTCGCTCGCCCCGACGTAGCGGTTCAACAGCTCCGGACCGTTCACGGAGATGAAGTTCGCGTCGCTGAGGGTGGCGGCTGCCCGCGCGAGCAGGGTCTTCCCGGTGCCGGGCGGGCCGTAGAGCAGCACGCCCGTGGGCGGCTCGATGCCGGCGCGCTCGAAGCGCTCGGCGTAATCGAGGGGCCAGTACACCGCGCGGACGATCTCGCGTTTGGCGGCCTCCAGCCCGCCGACCTCGTCCCACGAGACGGAGGGGAACTCGACGGCGACGTCCCGGAGCCCGCCCGGCTCGACGGACTCCATCGCCCGGTCGAGGTCGGCCTGCCGGACCGCGGTCCGGCCCTCGCGGCGCACCGCCCGCTCCAGCGCCGCGTCGACGAGCACCGCGAGGTCGGCGAGGACGAACCCGTTGGTCCGGGTCGCCGTCTCCGCGAGGTCGACGTCCGCCGCGAGCGGGACGTCCCGCGCGACGCTCTCGAGGGCCGCTCGCCGGTCCTCGACGCTCAGGGGCGCGAGCTCGACCTCGCGGTCGAACCGGCCGCCGCGCCGCAGCGCCGCCGGAACGCGCTCTTCGTCCGTGGTCACCCCGATCGCGACCGTTCCGTCCGCGTCCCGGAGCTCGTCGAGCGTCCCGCGGAGCCGGTCGCCGAGCGCGGCGGCGGCGCCGTCGTCGCCGAGGACGTCGAGGTCGTCGAGCAGGACCACCGCCCGCTCGGCGTCCCTCGCGGCCTCGACGACGCGGTCGAGCCGGCGCTCGCGGTCGCCCGCGCTCTCGCCGCGCAGCCGTGCGGCGGAGGCCCGTATCAGGGTCGCGTCGACGGCGGCCGCGACCGCCTCGACGAGCGTCGTCTTCCCGGCGCCCCGCGGCCCGTGGAGGAGGAGCCCGAGCGTCGTCGGGCGGCCGGCCGCCGCGAACGACTCCGCCCCGTCGAGGCGGGTCGCCGCCGCCTCCCGGAGCTCGCGGAACGTCGCCGACGGCACGATCCGATCCGCCTCGGGGACCTCGGGCTCGCTCACCACCGCCGCCGTCCCCCCGTCGGTCACCACGTCGATTTCGGTCTCCTCCCCGACGAGTCCCGGCGAGGAGGGGGAGACCTCCTCGACGACGAACGTGAGCGCCAGCGCGCCGCCGAGCAGGGTCGCCTCGACCTCGTCGCCGACGGAGACCGCCGTCCCGTCGAGGCGTCGCCGCAGAGCCGCCGCCGCGCGGGTGAGATCCATCGATTCGTTGAGGCGGAGCGTGACCGTCGACGCCGCGACGGCGTCGACCGGCTCGATCGCGACCGCGTCGCCGAGGTCGGCGCCGGCGTTCCGGCGGATCGATTCGGGGAGACGGGCCCCGCCGGGGTCGTCGTCCACGCGCGCCGCGACCGCGACGGTCGTCCGATCGCCGCGAACGCTCACGGCGTCGCCGGGCTCGATACCGAGGTCCGCGAACACCGACGCGGAAAGGCCGACGCGGCGGTCCCCGACCGACGCGGGGGCGTCCGCGACCGGCACTCGAACGCTCATGTGTGGCATGGTCGTCGAGGGTACCGTTCGACGGCGACACACATCGACTTCATGGAACGCGGTACGGACGGGTCGCACATAGAAGCCACGACGGCCTGCGATTCTCGACCGCTCCGCCCGGTCCGCCACGGTCGCCGGGTCCAGTCAGCCCGGCCGGGTCGCCGGCGAGTCGGGTCCGCTCGTCGCGATCCCTCTCCCGTCCCCGTCGGCGGGACGCCTACTCCTCGACGACCTCGCCGACGGCGAAGTTGGACTTGACCTCCGTGATCTCGATCTTCACGCGCTCGCCGACCTCCGTGTCGGGGACGATGATCACGTAGCCGCGCTCGACGCGGGCGATACCGTCGCCCTGCTTGCCGAGGTCCTCGATCTCGACGTAGCGCATCTCGCCCGGCTCGACCGGGGGCTGGGGGCCGTCGCCGGCGCGGGACGCCGAGACGTCGGTGCCGCTGTCGGTCTCCTCGCCCGCCTCGGTCTCCGAGCGCGAGATGAGCGCGACTCGATACGTCTCGCCCGGCTCGAGCGATCCGTTCTCGACCTCGCGACGCGGGACGTCGACCACGTACTCGCCGTTCTCCTCGCGAACGTCGGCGCTGAACAGACAGAGGAGCTTCTCTGAGATCTCCATAGTAGACTCCACCAGTACGTGGCGACGGACCAGTATAGTTGTACCGCCGCGTGGGCAACGCCTTTCTCGCGGCCCGCCGAACCCGGGACCATGCGTACCCCCGAGTTCCGGTACGGCGCCGTGTCGCCCCCGATCGTGACCCCGTTCGACGCCGACGGCGACGTCGACGCCGACGCGCTCGCGAACCACGTCTCGACCCTCGTCGACGCCGGCCTCGACGGGATGGTCCCCTGCGGGACCACGGGCGAGTTCGCCAGCCTCACCGACGCGGAACGCCGGACGGTCGTCGAGACGACCGTCGAGGCGGCAGACGGTCGGGTCCCCGTGATCGCGGGCGCCGCGGACACGACCGTCTCGGGCACCCTCGACCGGCTCCGGGCGGCCGACGCGGCCGGCGCGGACGCGGGGCTCGTCACGCTCCCGTACTACCACAACTCGACGGCGCCGGCGGGACAGCGGGCGTTCCTCGACGCGGTCGCCGACGACGCGCCCCTGCCGGTGTTCCTCTACGACATCCCGTCGACCGTGGGCGAGCCGATCGACCCCGACGTCCTCGCCGCCGTCGCCGAGCGCGAGGCGATCGTCGGACTGAAGGACACGAGCGGTGACGTCTCCGCGGTCGACGTCGCCGTCGACCGGACTCCCGACGAGTTCACCGTCTTCCAGGGCGTCGACGCCCTGCTGTACCCGAGCGCGTCGCTCGGCGTCGACGGCGGGATCCACGCGCTCTCGCAGGTCATCCCGGAGGCCTTCGTCGCCCTCGGCGAGGCGCTCCGCGCCGGCGAGGACGACCGCGCGCTGACGCTCCACCGCCGGGCGATCGCCCCGCTGTTCGCCCGGTGCGGGGACCACGGGTTCGCGCCCGCCACGAAGGTCGCGGCCGCCCACCGCGGGTTCGTCCCGGACCCCCGCGTCCGCCCGCCGCTCACGCTCCCGGACGGGGCCGCCAGCGAGGCGATCGCCGCCGACGTCGACGCGGCGCTCGACGTCGTTTAAAAACTCGAGGCGAGATTTTCGCTCAGTTCCCGTCGACCGGCGTCCCGTCGGCCTCCTTCGGCCCCTCGGAGTCGAAGACGACGACGTCGCCGTCGGCGCGTTCGGCGGCCGACGGGTCGTAGTTGTCCCGGACGCCGATCGCCTCCTCCAGCTCGCGGACCGCGCGCTCCTTGAGCGCCGCGGCCAGCGCCTCTGCGTCCTCCCGCGAGATGTCGCGGCCGAGCCCCTCGCACTCGTGGGCGCGGACGATCCCCTCGGCGTCGACCGCCTCGCCCATCGGCTGGCTCGTCCCGTCCAGCGCGACGCTGAACGGATAGGTCCGACAGATGAGGGGCCGCGAGTCGTGGACGGTACAGGCCCCCTGACCGTCCGCCTCCTCGTAGAAGGCGCAGTCGCCGCAGTCGTCGGTCGCGAGCGCCCACTCGAACGTCTCGCCGGTCGGCTCGCCCTCGTCGGTCTCGGAGAGGCCGAACGGCATCGGGCGGGCAACGTCGCGCCAGTCGTACGACTCGCCGGACCGCTCCTCGGCCGCGGCGGCGACCTCGCGGACCTCGTCCGGGAAGACGGTCGCCGTGTGGGGCTCGCGGGCTCCGGCGTCGTCGCCGTCGCCGCCGTGACAGTCGGTGTCGACGTCGTCCGCGCCCTCCCCCGCCGGCGCCCCGCCCGGCTCGTCGGGGGCGTAGCCCGTACAGCAGCCGCCACAGCGCGTGCACTCGAAGCCCATCGCCTCGATGGCGTCGGCCAGGTCGTCGACGGCGAGCTCGCGCGCCCGCGAGAGCTCGGCTTCGAGCGGTTCCATGGCAACCGCTTGCGGCGCGGGCGGGTTAACCTCGTCCCTTTTTACTGTCGCCACGCCACCGCTCCCCGCCGAAGGAGCGAAGTGCGACCGCCCCCTACCCAGCGGGCGTGAAGGAGTACGAGCGGAAGGGGCTCTTAGAGCGGGTGAACCGCGAGGCCGCGACGGTGGGCGCGGACATCCCCGAGGAGATCGAGGTCCAGGGGGAGGCGATCGACCTCCGGTCGTTCGTCTTCGAGATCAAGCGGCGCGACTCGATTCCGCCCGGCGAGCGCGACCGCGTCGAGCGGGCGAAGCGGAACCTGCGGCGGGAGCGGCTGGACCGACTGGCGCCCATCGAGGAGAACGAGGTGAGCTACGAGCGCGGCGAGGAACTCGCGGCGTCGATCATCGGCATCGACCGCGCGCTAGAGGCGCTGGAGGGGCTCGACGCCCCGGACCCGGAGACGGAGGAACAGCGCCAGAAGGCCGCCGACCGCAAGCGCTGGATGAGCTTCCTGAGGAAGGCGCTCGGGCGCGACGACGCCGGCGGGGCGAGCGGCCGCACGCGCTTTTAAAAACGAACGGGGGCTCGCCTCCCGCTTCAGTTCCCGGTGAAGTCGATCCGCGAGTCGCCGCCGTCCCCGTCGCGGTGCGAGTGACCGAGCCTGACGAACTCGTAGGCGTCGTCGGTGAGGTACACGTCGTCGCCGTTAACGGCCACGTCGACCGACTCCAAGACGGCGCCCTCGCAGGGGCCGAAGTTGCAGTAGCCGCCGTCGGCCTCGAACGTCGCGCCGTGCTTCTGACAGAACACCTCCCCGTTACGGACGAACGCTCCGTCGTCCTTGTCGAGGCGCACGTCGGTCCAGTGCTGACAGTAGTTGCGGAACGCGCGCACGTCGCCGGCCGCCCGCGTGAGCATCGCCTCCGCCTCGGGGGTGCCGTCCTCGGCCTCGCCCACGTCGCCCTCGCCCTCGTCGACGCTCTCGGGGTCGACGGGTCGCAGCGTCACGAGCAGCGTACTCTCTTCCGGCACCTCGTCGACGCCGGCGATCCGGCGGCTCTCGTCCATACCAGTCGGAGGCCCGCGGCGGGTTTGAACGTTGTGCGTCCGGGTCGGCCCCGCGGTGACCGTGGAGCCGCCCCCGCCTACACGCCGAGCCACTCGTCGTTCCGGATCTCGTACCCGTTCGACCGGCAGAACTCTGCCGCCCGTCGGCGCACGTCCCTCGATCCGGGGATCGCCTCCTTCTCGCGGATCCGCTCGACGATCCAGTCGGCGACGACCCTGATCCCCTCGTCCTCGTCGTCGGCGTCGATCGCTTTGAGCGCCTCGAACGTCCGCTCGTAGGCGTCCCGCTGTGACCTGCCCAACTCCTCGTTCGGGAGCGGATCGCTCGCCTCGACGATCCGCTTCATCGCCGCCGCGATCGTGGGGCGCTGTATCCTGACCCTGACCTCATCGGGGGAGTCGAACCGTTCCCAGTCGACGGCGGGAAGGAGGTCCGCGACCCTGTACGTGCCGACGGTCGACTCGATCTCGCGGTCGCCGACCGCCGCGACGATCTCCGCCGCGGTCGCCGGGAACGTCAGCGGTTCGAGCTCGGTCTCGAAGTAGGCGAGCTCCGAGGTGTCGACCTCCGGTTCGGGCTCGTCGCCGCGCTCTACCGCCGCGGCGATCTCGCGCTCGCGTTGCCGTCGGTCCTCGTCGCGGGCCTGTTTGTCGCGGCCGCTCTTGTCGTCTGCCATGTCGTCGGACTACGCGCTCCGGTCGGATAGGCCTGTGGTTGCGGACGACCTCGCCTCACGGCGGCTCGATCCGCGACTCGCTCCTCACAACCGCTCGCCGTCGTAGTACCGCTCCTCCACGCGCCGGTCGAACAGCCGCGAGAGCAGGGTGGTCAGGGGGCCCTCGACGCTGTCGCCGTCCCCGTCGACCGCGAGGCCGTCGACCGTCTCGACCGGTCGGATCTCCCACGTCGAGTTGGTGAGGAAGACCTCGTCGGCCCCGCGAACCGCGTCGGGGGGATACGTGCCCTCCTCCACCGGGATCCCCTCCGCCTCGGCGATCTCGATCACGGTCCGACGAGTGACGCCGGGCAGGATCGGGCCGTCGAGGGAGGGCGTCTTCAGGGACGTCCCGTCCGCGAAAAAGAGGTTCGCGGTCGCCCCCTCGGCGACGTTGCCGTCGGGATCGAGCATGAGCGCCTCGTCGGCGCCCGTGACTCGGAGCTCCAGCCGAGCGAGGATCCCGTTGAGGTAGTTGTGGGTCTTCGCGTCCGCGGGGAGCGCGCGTGACGACGGTTTCCGGGTCTTCGTCGTCTGGAGCGCGGCCGGGCCGTCGTGGACCGGCTCCGAGTCGACGCCGCCGCGAGGGAGCGGCTTCGCGATCACGACGACGGTCGGGTCCACCTCGGGGTCCGGGTCGAGCGTCCCCGGCTGGACCCCGCGCGTGACCGAGAGCTTCACGTAGGCGTCGGCGAGGTCGTTCGCGGCGAGGGTCTCGTCGATCCGCGCCTTCAGGTCCGACTCCGCGAGGCCGTGGTCGAGCCCGAGCGTCTCGCAGGTGCCGGCCAGCCGCGCCGCGTGGTCGCTCCACCGAAAGACGTCCCCCCCGTAGGCCCGCATCGTCTCGAAGGCGGCGTCGCCGTAGGCGAACCCGCGGTCCTCCACCGAGACGGTCGCCTCGCTCGCGGGCACCACCTCGCCGTCGACGTGGTACCGGAGCGCTTCGTCCGCGCCGTCCCGGGTCGGTTCTCCGCCCGCGCCGCCTCCGTCCGCGCCGCCTCCCTCCGCGCCGCCTCCGGTCGACTCTCCGTCCGCGCCGCCTCCCTCCGCGCCGCCTCCGGTCGGGTCCTCACTCATGACTCTCGCACGCCTCCACGAAGTTCGCGACCATCGCCTTCCCCCGCGGCGTGAGGATGCTCTCGGGGTGGAACTGCACGCCGACGTGGGGCTTCTCCCGGTGCCGAACGCCCATGACGACCTCCCGCTCGTCCTCGGTGCGGGCCGTCTCGACGAGGTCGTCCGGGAGGTCCGTGCGTTCGACGCACAGCGAGTGATACCGTCCGACTCTGAGGCGGTCGGGGAGGCCGGCGAACACGCCCGACCCGTCGTGGGTGATCGTCGAGGGCTTCCCGTGGACGACCTCCGGGGCGTGCCCCACTCGGCTCCCGCGGTTCGCGCACAGCGCTTGGTGCCCGAGACAGACGCCGAAGACCGGTCTGTCGAGGTCGAAGGCGGCCGTGGAGACGCCTGCCTCGGCCGGGGTACCCGGCCCCGGCGAGACGACGACGCCGTCGGGGTCGAGCGCGCGGATCCCGTCGAGGTCGATCGCGTCGTTCCGCCGGACCGTGACCGCCCCGGCGACCTCGCCCACGTACTGGACGAGGTTGTACGCGAACGAGTCGTAGTTGTCGACGACGAGCACTCTCGCGTCGGCGTCGCCGACGCCCGGTCGCCAGCCGGCCTCGGCGTCCGAGCCCGCGGCGGGCGCGTCGGTCATCGGTCGCCTCCGGCCTCGGCGGCCTCGTCCGGATCGCTCGCGTCGCCGGGTCCGTCCACCGCCATCCCGCCGGCCGCGAGCGCCTCGTCCGTCGCGGTCACCAGCGCGCGCGCCTTCGCGAGCGTCTCTTCGTACTCCGCGTCCGGCTCGGAGTCGTGGACGATCCCGGCCCCGACGCGCAGGTGGTACTCCGAGCCGTGTCTCACCAGCGTCCGGATGACGATGTTCAGGGTCGCTCGACCGTCGAAGCCGGCGACGAGCATCGAGCCCGTGTAGGGCCCCCGTCGCGTCTCCTCGAGCTCGTCGATGATCTCCATCGTCCGGGGCTTGGGCGCCCCCGTGATGGTCCCGCCGGGGAAACACGCCGCGATCGCGTCGGCGACGCCCACGTCCGGGCGCGCCTCGCCCTCGACGAGGCTCACGAGGTGCATCACCTCGCTGTACCGGTCGACGCGGCGGTACTCCGCGACGTCGACCGTGCCGAACCGGGAGACCTTCCCGAGGTCGTTGCGCTCCAGGTCGACGAGCATCGCGTGTTCCGCGCGCTCCTTCGCATCGGCGGTCAGCTCCGTCTCCAGTTCCTCGTCGGCCGCGGTCGTCTGCCCCCGCGGCCGCGTCCCGGCGATGGGTTCCGTCACGAGGCGGGCGCCGCGGTCGGGGTCGTCGGTCGGCACGCGCTCCAACAGGAGCTCCGGGCTCGCGCTCACGAGGTCGACGCCTGACCGGGGGCCTCCGGCGGCGTCCCGGCTCCCGTCGGCCTCGCTTCCGTCACCTCCGCCGTCGCCGCCCTCGCTCCTCGCTCTCCGCGAGAACTCGATCAGCCCGGAGTACGGCGCCGGGTTCACCGCCCGCAGGGCGTCGTACGCCGCGACCGGGTGGACCGCGGCCGGGGCCCGCAGGCGCTGCGAGACGTTCGCCTGGAACGTGTCGCCGTCGCGGACGGCCGCCTTCACCCGGCGAACTGCCTCGACGTACCCCTCGCGACCGACGTCGCTCTCGAAGGTCGCCGTCGACGCGTCGCGGACGGGCGCGGGGCCGACGCCCGGGTCGCCGGTCTCGATCCGATCGATCAGGTTACCGGCCCGCGCCGCCCCCTCGTCGAACAGCGCGTCGAGGGCGTCGCCGTCGGCGGTCGGGTCGTCGACCCCCGCGGGGACCCGGGGACAGGCGGTCACGCGGAGGGTGACGGACGGAGGCCCGTCGACCCCCTCGGAAGCCACCGGGCACTCCCACGCCGCGACCCGGTCGAAGACGCCGATCTGGAGGCGCGGGAGCCCGCGCTCGTCGACCGAGCCGGGACCGGCCGGCGCGGGCGCGGGGAACGACTCCAGCTCCCGGGCGACGTCGTAGGAGAGCCAGCCGAACGCGCCGCAGGGGTACGGTACCTCGCAGTCGACCCGAGCGAGGGTCTCCCCGTCGAGGAGCCCCTGGAGCGCCGCGAGCGTCGGGCTCGGGCGTCGGTAGTCGCCGGTCGGGCTCTCGCCGCCGGCGTTCGACAAGAGGCCCTCGGCTCCGCCCGCGACGACCGCCTCGTCCGAGACGGTCAGCCGCTCGACGGGGTCGACGCCGAAGTAGCCCCAGCCGGACTGCCCGCCGGTGGTCTCGTAGCAGAAGCCGCCGGGGCCGTCGCGGGCCCGGCGGTAGGCCGCGAAGGGGTCGTCGACGGCGACCCGGCGCTCGACCGGGACGCGGGCTCCCGCGGGCGCCGCGGCGGCGACCTCGCGGAACCGGTCCCGGTCGGTGTGTACCGATCGCTGCATGTCACTCGGTTCGGCGGGCGCGACGAAACAGTTGCGGTCGGCGGCCTCGGTACCGGTCGCGGTCGGCGGAGTCAGAACTCCTTGGCGCGGTCGATCCACGTCGCGGCCCGCTTCTCGCCGACGCTCGCGCCCTCGGCGACCGCCTCGGCGTCGGCGGCGGCGAGGTCCCCGACGGTCTCGATCCCGATCTCGGCGAGCCGCTCCGCGTAGGCCGGTCCGATGCCCTTCAGCTCGTCGACATCGACGCCCGCTTCGTCGTCGACCGTGTCTGTCTCGTCGCCGACCGTGCCCGCCTCGTCGTCGACATCGATCTCCTCGTCGGCGACCCCCGCGGCCTCCGCCGGCTCGGCGGCCTCGGCCGGGTCCTCGCTGGCGCCCTCCTCGTCGACCATCGACTCGGTCGAGGCGGCCGCCTCCGTCTCGGTAGCGACGGCTTCCTCGTCTGCGACGGCTTCCTCGTCTGCGACGGCTTCCTCGTCTGCGACGGCTTCCTCGTCTGCGACGGCTTCCTCGTCTGCGACGGCTTCCTCGTCTGCGACGGCTTCCTCGTCTGCGACGGCTTCCTCGTCTGCGACGGCTTCCTCGT